>DAOUEH010000211.1:0-14793 GCA_034430635.1 Dehalococcoidales bacterium
ACTTCATGCGGAAGGTCTGCTCGATAAGCCCGGCATCGACATCCGCGTCGTCGTAGTGGAACCGTATCTCTATCCAGGTAGTGGCATCGAAGCCGGTATGGTCCTCGATGACGACGTCGATGAAGTAGCCGCCGACCACCATGAAGTCGGGGTAGGCGTGGTCGGGGTTGTGCGACCAGCGCCCGGCGCTGACGACGTGCCCGCCGCCAAAGCTGTGGATAAAGACCTCGGTGTTGGCATCGGCGATGGCGTCGATGTAGTCGTCCGTGCCGTCAACGGGCTGCTGGGCATTGTCCAGCCAGGGCTGGTAGATGACCTTATCGGTGATGGCGTCGCCCAGACCCAGCGGGTTGGACTCGTGCGTCGGGCCGGTATTGTGGCCCCACCAGTTCTTCATGGCGGTAACAATCTCGGTGGCGTGCTCGTTCTGCAGGCCGTAGGTGGTCGAGCCGCTGATGTAGTTGTACTCGATGAAGAATTCGTGTGCTATGACGTGCACGCCGTTGCCGACGCGGATGGCCACGCCGTTGCCCGTCAGGGTGTTATCGGTGATGTCAACGTCGTCCATGTCGCCGGCGGGGGCGTAAGGGGCGTACTCGGCGAAGCGGATGCCGTTGGCGCAGCCGGTGATTTCGTTGCCGGTTATAGTCAGGCCGGCGGTTCCTTTGCCGTTGCTAATCACTATAGCGCCGGAGCCGACGATATCGGTGAAGGTATTGCCGCTGATTTCCGACGTGCCGGTCACACCGGCAAACTGCACGCCGTAGGCGACCGCGCTGGCGCCGGTGAAGGTGTTGCCGGTCACGGTGACATCTACGATGTTGGGCCCCCAGACGAGGCCGTCGCCGGCGTCGCCGGTGAATTCGTTACCGGTGACGCTCAGGCCGGTGGCCCCGGCGGCGCCCACGGATATGCCCATCGTGGCGGTGCCGGTGGTATTGATGGTATTGCCGGTGATGGTCACGCCGGTGGTGTGGTGGGTCAGCTCGACGAGGAAGGTCGTGCCCGCGCCGCTAATGATCTTGAAACCGTCCAGGGTAAGACCGTCGCCGCCGGTCTGGATGCCGATGCCGACACCGGCGCCGGGCTGGATGACGGTGTTCGCCACCGCGCCGTCGGCCGTGATGGTGAGGTTAGCCTTATTTATATCCGGGTTCTCGGCATACATGCCTTCGGCAACGTGAATTACCGCCCCGGAAGCGCAGCTATCGATGGCGTCCTGGATGTTATCGAAGTGGGTGAGGTGCCAGCCGGGGGTAAGGGTGGTATAGTCGTCGTCCACCCAGACCACCAGCGGGCCGACGCCGCCGCTGTAGTCGGTATTGTGGTCGACCACGGCCCAGATGACCTTGGCCGTTGTATCGATGCCGTACTGGCCCAGGTTGGCGGGGATGGCCGCCGGTGCCGGCATATCGCCCATCCACTGGGGCGTGCCGGTGGTGTTGCCGTCCACGGCCAGCTCCCAGGTTGGGGTGGCGGTGTTGTAGTAGTAGAGCCTCAGGTCGTCCTCGATGATATCCGGGTCGGGGACGGTGAGGTCGACGTCACCGTAGTACATCTGGATAACGGCGACGTAGGTGCCGTCGGTAGCGGTGGTGTTGATGACGATGGTCTTGCCAATGCCCTGGCCGCCGCCCATGCCGGTGAAGCCACCGCCGGGCGTACCGGGCAGCTCGGTCACGCCGAAGCTGCCGCCAGCGCCGTCCATTTGCACGTCGACACTGGTGCTATCGACGTTGAGCGTGCCGCTCTCGCCGGGGCCGAAGTAGTCGGAGTCGCTCTCACCCGGGTCGCCGACCCAGGGGTCGAACAGGACGTTGTCGCTGACAGGATTGCCGGTGCCACCGGCGTTGGCAGTAGCATGGTACGGCCCGGTGGCATCGCCCCACCAGTTAAGGGTGGCATCGAAGTCATCGACCGTATCCTGGTTTTCAACGCCAATGCCGTTGCCGACGATGTTATTATTGTGTGCCTCGTTACCGGCGGCCGCTCCGTCAGCGATAACGATGCCGGCAGTAACGTTATTAAGAATATCGTTACCACTGATGAACACGTTGGATACGTTATAGTACAGGTAGATTCCGGTATTGTTATTTTCTATATGACTATTGGTTATCGAGCCGCCAGTTATGGAGCCAGTGGTAGCCCTCAGGTAAATACCGGCAGAGCCGTTCCCCCTAACTTCAACATTGTCAATAATTACGTTGTTGATAGTGGCCGCAGCTCCAAAAGCCTGTATGAGTATGGCGCCGCAATAAACGTCGGCACCGTTGGTCACCGTTGTGTCGCTTATTTCGATTTCGGAAAGGGTAGTATCCTGAACCAAGATACTTATCCCACCGTATTCATCAGTAAGGCCATTATTATCTGCGGTTACGCCATCTATGGTAAGCTTTGAATCACCCTTGTACCAGAAAAAGATACCCCGGGGCTGGTTACTGAGATCAACATTCTGAATGACATTTGGTTTGGGTGATGCAAAACCTACGTTTATCTGATTGGCATAGATGCCACTTTGGTCCCAGTTACCGCTGCCATTGCCGGTGAAGGTCCCGCCGTTGATGTTGATACCCGTTACCGGGCCGTACATTTCGCTACCGGCGATGCTGTTGTTGTCAATATTGCAGCCGGTAATCGTCAGCCCGTCAAGGGTGGTGCCCGATGCCAATCTGAAACCCACGCCGCCGTTATTGGAAACGGTGCAGTTATTGAGCGCGACATCGAACATGACCCCGCCGGGGTCGGTGGCGATGCCGTTACCGCCATTGCCCACGACGGAGAGATTGTCGAAGGTGAGGTAGCTGCCGGCCCTTATCTCGATGCCGTTGCCGGCGTTGCCGCCGCCGGTAGCGCCGGTGACCCGCAGGTCACGTATGACCATGCGGTCTGAAGCGGAAGTACCGCCGGTGTTCAAACCGATAACATCGGTATTACCCGCCGCGGAGGTGATGATGGTATCCACCGCCGGGTTATCGCCGCTGCCGGCGCCGTCCAGGGTCAACCGGTTGTCAATAACGATATTTTCCGTATACGTCCCCGCCGCCACGTTGACCGTGCCGCCTTCAACGACGGCACTAATACCGTCTTGAATGCTGTCGAAGGCATCCAGGCCATAAGCAATGGCCGGGCCGCCGGCACCGTCCGGGTCGTCGCCGGGCGTGGTACCCGTCCAGCTGCTATCAACGTAGACCGTTGACGGCTCCGGGCCGACGAAGAAATTGGCGCTAAAGTCGTACTGCCAGTACTGTCCGCTGCCGATGCGGATATAGTCATCGGCGCCGGCGTATCCCAGTACGGATAAGGGTATCCTCAGCTCGGCCTGGCCGTCGTGATTATCCCAGGTCCAGGGGTGGTTCAGGCCAATGATGATGCCGGCGGCTTCCATGGCCGCCAGGTCGGGGTAGACAACCGCCCAATCACTACCGTCTGTCTGGGACAGGTTGGGATAAGTCATTTCAATTACGGTATACCCCGGGGCGGGCCAGGAGATATTCTGCGGTGTTCTGAAGTAGAAGTTGGCGGGTATGCTCAGGGCCAGCGCCGTGGCGAATCCGAGCGAGTTGGGGATGTCCACCTTATAGGCTACGTAGAGATAGGTAGCGTCGGTAAAGCCGTAGACGTCGACGTCCATACCGCCTTGCCATGTGGTGACGGAGTTGCCGAGATAATAGGCATCCCACTCTCCCGGGGATAGCGTACCGTCGAAGGTCACTCCGTTGGCCGCCGCCGGTGCCGCCGTGATGACGTTGAGGCCCAGCACCAGCGCCAGGATGATGGCTATACTGAATATCTTGTTTTTCATTTTCGTTCTACCCTTTTTCATCTTCATTTACCTCCCTAGAACGCAATCTGCTCTACCGTGCCGTTGATGTGGTAGTAGCCCGGGGGCAGGTCGTCAGGGTCGGCGATGATTATTTCGATATCGCCGCTGTGGTTGGTGCCCACCGTGCCGTCGGCCTGGAACTTCCACTGGTTGGGGCCTACCTGGCAGACGATGGTAATCTCGCTGCCGTACCAGTAGTCCATCGTTAGCGAGGTGGCATCCACGCCGCCGATGGTATAGGTTATGGTGCCCATGAGGGCGTTGACCGCATCGATGGTGATGGTGGCTCCGCCGGTGACCGCCGGTATAATGTCGGTAGGATCGACGATACCGTCGCCGTTAGCGTCGGCCAGTGGCCAGTAGCGGGTGTTATAGGTGTGCTGACCCACGCCGAGCGGGGCGCCGCGCGCCGCCGCATCCTCGGGAAAGGGGGCGGTAATGTGGGTGAGGGCCAGCAGCGAGCGTTCGCTGACGGTGAACTGCAGCCCGGCCGGCGTGGAGGGGTCAAGCGTTATCAGCCCGACCATGGGGTTGTTGGAGGCGTTTCTTACCGGCATGGAGATGATGAATTTGTCTCCCACGGCTATCTCGGTAGCCACCTGAAAGCCGGTGTCGTCGTCGCCGACGGCCACATTGGCGCGATTGGTGGGGTTGCCGCTGGCGAAGGTCACATCGTCGACGCCGAAGCCCAGCCCGTCTACCAGTATCGCCTGGCTGACGGCCACGGGCATGACGCCGGTGACCTTACCGGCGAGCACCGTGCCCGCCGCGGCGCCGGCGCCGATGGCCACGCAGGCCGCCACCAGAAGCCATACGGGAATAGCTTTGCCCAGGCGGCCCCGCTTGCCAGCGCGGTGCAGCCCGGTGTTCCTTTCGTAGCTGTTCATAAGCAACTGTCCTCCCTATTATTGAGTTGCCGTTTTCTAGAAAAATGGTATATATTTAATTTCTATAATTGGAGTAAAGGCTTCTCCATCTAAAAACACCTAGCCTAACCATACAACCGGGCTCGTTGAATTTGAAGAGGCACTATTCCAGAGCCATGTTCTGTAGGTTTTCAAGGTATATGGAGGTTTAAGGGGGGTACTATGCAATTTAGAGCCCGCGCCGGGGGCGCGGGCCGATGTGGGTTTTATGGGGGTGAGATATGGAAAGGTAATGCTTTAAGTTTTACCGGGCGGCCCCGGCGAGAGCCCGGTGGAGAGGTAGCGCTCGCCGCTGTCCGGCAGGATGACGACGATGAGCTTGCCTTTGTTTTCCGGCCGTCGGGCCACCTTGAGCGCCGCCCAGGCGGCCGCCCCGGACGATAGGCCCGCCAGTATTCCCTCTTCGCGGGCCAGCCGCCGGGCCGTATCCGCGGCGGCCTCGTCGGCTACGGTGATAACCTCGTCGATGAGCTCCGTCCGTAATATATCGGGGACAAAGCCGGCGCCGATGCCCTGAATCTTATGGCCCCCGGGTTTGCCCCCGGAGAGCACCGGGGAGCCGGCCGGTTCCACGGCGACGGCCTTGAAGCCGGGCCGACGCCCCTTGAGGAGACCGGCCACGCCAGTGAGCGTGCCGCCGGTGCCCACGCCGCTGACCAGGATATCCACCCGGCCGCCGGTATCACGCCAGATTTCCTCGGCGGTGGTCAGGCGGTGTATCTCGGGGTTGGCGGGATTCTTGAACTGCTGGGGCATGAAGGAGCCGGGGGTTTCCGCGGCGAGCCGCTCCGCCTTGCTTATCGCCCCCGCCATGCCTTCGGCCCCCGGCGTCAGCACGACCTCGGCGCCGAGGAGGGCCAGCAGCTGCCGCCGCTCCGCCGACATCGTCTCCGGCATGGTCAGTATCAGGCGGTAGCCCCTGGCGGCGCAGACGAAGGCCAGGCCGATGCCGGTATTGCCGCTGGTGGGCTCGATGATGACCGTGTCTTGTTTGATGACGCCCCTGGCCTCGGCGTCGGCAATCAGGGCCACCCCCAGCCTGTCCTTGACGCTGCCGGCCGGGTTGAAGGACTCCAGCTTGACGACCACCTCCGCCCCGGCCCCCCGCGCGATGCGGTTGAGCCTCACCAGCGGCGTGTTCCCGATGAGCCCGGTGACATCCGCGGCGATGCCCCGCGTCAGCCGGGGTATCTTTACCTTATTATATTTAAGCCAGGAAATTTCAGGCTGCCGTTTTTCCATATAGTAAACAATACCGCGCCGGCAAGACGGTGTCAACGCCGGGGGAGGCCCGGCCCTTATGCCGGGTGGCGCGCCTGTTGTATAATAGAGCCCATATGGATTCCAACGGGGCGGAGGTGCGCCAGTTCCAGCCGGAGCGGGCCCAGTTTCGCGACGAGGTCTTGAGCGGGCTGCGTAAGACGCCGAAAGAGCTGCCCACCAAGTATCTCTACGACGCGCGCGGCTCGCAGCTGTACGAGCGTATCTGCGCCCTGGACGAGTACTATCCGCCGCGCACGGAGATAGCCATCATGAAGGCCCACATCGCGGATATAGTAGCGAGGCTGGGGCCGAATACCCGCCTCATCGAGTACGGCTGCGGCAACTGCGCCAAGACGCACATCCTCCTCGACAGCCTGCCGGACATCTCCAGCTATATACCCATTGATATCTCCATCGAGCAGCTGCGGCACGTGGCGCGGGAGCTTACGTCGCATTACCCGGGATTGCCGCTATCGCCCGTCTGCGCCGACTATACGGGCGATTTCGAGCTGCCGCCGCCGGGGCGGCCGGGCGAGCGTACTGCCGTCTATTTCCCCGGCTCGACCATCGGCAACTTCGGGCCGGAGGCGGCCCGCGACTTCCTGCGGCATATCGCCGCTACCTGCGGGCCGGGCGGGGCCCTGCTCATCGGCGTCGACCTGAAAAAAGACCCCGATGTGCTCCACCGGGCCTACAACGACCGGGAAGGCGTCACGGCCGCCTTCAACCTGAACCTGCTGGCGCGCATCAACCGGGAGCTGGACGGGGACTTCGACCTGGACGCCTTCCGTCACTACGCCTTCTATAACCCCACTGAAGGCCGTATCGAAATGCACCTGGTCAGCCTGAGGGAGCAGACCGCCCACGTCGGTGATGCCAGCGTACCCTTTGCCCGTGGCGAGACCATCTGGACGGAGAGCTCGTACAAGTTCAGCCTGGAGGGGTTCGCGGCGCTGGCTCAGTCCGCCGGGTTCCGGGTGGACCGGGTCTGGACGGACGAGCGGCCGTGGTTCAGCGTGCAGTACCTGGTGAACGCCGCCTAAGCCTCCCGCCTTACTTGCAGGGAATCAGCCGCACCGTGTTCTTCTCTTCCAGCACCTTTTCCAGGGCAGCCAGCGTCGCCTTGATATCCGCCTCGGTGGTAGCGCCGGAGAGGGAGAAACGCACCGAGCAGTGGGCCTCCATCTCCGTCCGTCCCATGGCGAGCAGCACGTGGGTCGGCTCCGGGGAGCCCGATTTGCAGGCCGAGCCCGAAGACAGGGCGATACCGTGGCGGTCCATGGCGATGACGATGGACTCGCCGCGCAGCCCCGGCAGGGTCAGGTTGAGCGTATTGGGCAGGCGCTTGGTGGGGTGGCCGTTGAGGCGGGCGTCCGGCACCAGCTTTCTGATGCCCGCCTCCAGCCGGTCGCGGAGGGTCTTGATGCGCGCCGCGTCATCGCAGGCAGCGGCGGCCAGCTCGGCCGCCCGGCCCAGGCCGACGATGGCGGGGACGTTTTCCGTGCCGGCCCTCAGGCCGCTCTCCTGGCTGCCGCCGTGGACGAGCGGCTCCAGCGCGATGCCTTTCTGCACATATAACGCGCCGACGCCCTTGGGGGCGTGGAACTTGTGGCCGGAGATGCTGAGCAGGTCGATGCCCAGCCCGGCCACGTCCACCCGGATTTTGCCGATGCCCTGGACGGCGTCGGTATGGAAGGGGATTTCCTTCTCGCGGGCGATGGCCGCCAGCTCGGCGACGGGCAGGATAGTGCCCGTTTCGTTATTCGCCAGCATGATGGAGACGAGGATAGTATCGCCGGTAATGGCCTCCCGCAGCCGCTCCGGGGCCAGCCAGCCGTCGGCGTCCACGTCGAGGTAGGTAACCCGGAAGCCCATTTTCTCCAGGAAGCGGCAGGTGTTGAGCACGGCGGGGTGCTCGACGGTGGTGGTGATGATATGATTGCCCCGCTCGCGCCGGGCCAGCGCCACGCCCTTGATGGCCAGGTTATCGGCCTCGGAGCCGCTGCCGGTGAAGATGATGCGCCGCGGCGAGGCGTTGAGCAAAGCGGCCACCTTCCGGCGCGCCTTCTCGACGGCCTCGCGGGCATCCCGGCCCGGGGCGTGGATGCTGGAGGGATTGCCGTGGGCCTGCCCCAGGTATGGCAGCATCGCCTCCCGCACGGCGGCAGCCACCGGCGTGGTGGCGTTATTATCCAGGTAGACCGGCCGCTCTATCTTCACCCGGCGGGGTGGGGGCGAAGCTATCTGGCAGGCTGTTGCCTTTGCCTTTCTCCGGCCTGGCTTCTTCTCATCGCTCGCTTTTTCCAGGGCAACCTCGGCCAGGAGGGCCTTGTAGACCGGGAAGCCGGATATCCGTTCCAGGTTGCCCATATCGGTGAGGTCGTTGACGTTCCAGTCCCGCCAGGCGGGCGGGCCCACCGGCGTGCCGCCCCCGAAGGCGCACTCGACGACCCCCGGCATGATGTCGTCGCCGACGCGCGCCCGGAAGGTGACGCCGCCGCGGGGCGTCGATACTTTGACTAAGTCACCATTTTTGATGTTTCTCTCCGCCGCGTCCCGCGTATGGATGTCCGCCGTCGGCTCTGGGTAGTCCTCCATGAGGCCGGGGATGTTATGGTGCTGCGAGCAGAAGGCGTGGCGGGTGCGCGCCCCGGAGGTGAAGGCCAGGGGGAATGCACCGGCCAGGGCGGGGCTGCCCAGCGGCCCCTCGACGGGCTCGATGTATTTGGGGAGGGGCTCGTAGCCGTATTCTTCCAGGAGGCTGGAGGCTATCTCGAACTTGCCGCTGGGCGTGGCGAAGCCGGGCTCGCCGTCGGGGCGGAGGCCGCCCTTCTGCCACTTTTTATATTCTATAATGGGGATGGGCAGCTTCACCCAGCCGCCGGCGGCCCGCACGTCCTCTAAAGTGTAGCCGGAGCCCTCCAGCGCCTGGCGAATCATCGCCTCCTCGGTGCGTGGATAGAGGTGCCCGTAGCCCAGCCGTTCGGCCAGCCCGGTCATGATGAGGTAGTCGTTGCGCGCCTCCCCCAGAGGCTCGATAATCCTTTCCCGCAGGCGGAAGATTGGCCCGTAGACCATGTAGGACAGGTTCTCGAACATCGTCGTAGCGGGCAGGACGATATCGGCGTAGGCCATGTCGGCGGTAAGCTGGCGGTCGATGCAGGCCAGAAAGTCCAGCTTCTCCAGCGTCTCGCGCCAGACGGGGGTCTGGGGCCAGGAGGTGAGCAGCGAGGCCCCCTGGACGAGCAGGGCGCGGATGCGGTAGGGCGAGCCCTCCAGCACCGATTTCACCAGCCCGGCCGCGTGGGACTCGCCGCGGTAGCGGCTGTAAAGGGGGAACTCCTCGCGCCCCACGGCCCTGTTCAGGGCGGGGTTGGGCTGGTTGCCGGCGCGGTTGATGGGGAAGGCGCCGCCCAGCCGGTTGAGGACGATGCCGCCGGGCACGTCAAGCTGGCCGGCCAGGGCGAAGAGGGTCAGGATGGCACGGGCCGCCGGCACGCCGCTGTTGGAGAACTCCAGCCCGGTATACATCAGGGGGCAGGCCCCGTCGGAGCGGGCGATGCGGCGGGCCAGCTCGCGGATGGTTCGGGCGGGCACGCCGGTAATCGTCTCGGCCGCCTCGGGGCGAAAGTGCTGGGTGTAGGTCTTCAGCTCGTCGAATCCCAGGCACCAGTCCTCGGCGAAGTCCTCGTCGTAAAGCTCCTCGTCGATGAGCACCTCGATGAGCGCCAGGGCCAGGGCGCCGTCGGTGCCGGGGCGGATGGGAATCCACTGGCCGCCGGTGCGGGTGACCGTATCGGTGCGGCGCGGGTCGATGACGATGATTTCCGCCCCCCGCCGCACGGCGTCCTCCAGGCGGTGCATGTCCACCGGCGGCGAGTCGGTGGCGGGATTGGTGCCCCAGACGAGCACCGTCGCGGCGTTATCGATATCGGCGAACGTGTCGATGCCCGCCCGGCCCAGGGTGACCTGGGGGGCGATGACGTGCAGGGACACGTAGCAGAGCGCCCCGACGCCCATGGTATTGGGCGAGCCGAACGGAAAGAGGCAATTCGATGCCGAGGAGACGTCCACGCCTTTGGGCTGGAACGTGTCGCAGAGCGACTGCTCCTGGGCACCGCGCCCGGTGTAGATGGCCACCGCCTCCGGCCCCGATTCCTCTTTAATCTTCTCCAGGTTTGCGGCGATGACGTCGTAGGCCTCGTCCCAGGAGATACGCTCGAAATCGTAGGTGCCCCTGGGGCCGGTGCGTTTCAGGGGATACTTGAGCCTGTCGGCGTTATAGACGATTTGCGGGGCGTGCTCGCCGAGGCGGCATATCGTCCCCAGCGAGTGACTCTTATCGGGGCGGATGCCGGTCAGCTTGCCGTTGCGGAGGGAGACCTCCACCCAGCAGCCGGCGGGGCAGATACCGCAGAGCCCCGGCCGCCACGGTTGGGTTTTGTTTTTGCCCGTCAATACGGCTGCCATCCTTTACCCTGGCGCAGGCCGCGGATATAGGCGGCCTGCCCGGCATGGATCATGGCGTCTTCCAGGATGCTCACCAGCCGGACGCCCACCGTCGGCGGGGGCTGCCACGGCCCTCCCAGCTCGCGGTCGAGGTCGGCCTCGGAGAGGGTATTGATATACTCTTTGGTGCGCGCCAGGGCCGCCCGCTGGTAGCCCAGCAGGGTCGCGGCGTCCGGTATTTCCAGGGCCGCCACCTGCTCCGGCGTATGCCCGAAACCCATGTCGCTCGGGTCGGCGGGGCGGTTGAATTTGGCGTGCCAGCCGTCCTTGACCCAGAGCTGCTCCGTGCCCGCCAGGTCGGCAATCTGGGCGTCCTGCTGGCGCGTCAGGTGCCAGCAGAGCCAGCCGATGCTGTTACAGTCCTCGCGGGGCCGCCAGCCGATGTCCTCTTTACTCAGGCCGGCGAGGATGCCTTCCAGAAACTCCGGTAGCCGACCGTAGGCGTCGGCTAATATATCCTGCCAGTTCATGGTCGCCTCCTTTTATAAGAGTATCTTGGTTCGCGATGCTTGGTACGCGCGTCACGCTTACAAGGGTGTAGTGTATCGCCCCGCCGGGGAAAATGCAAAGATAAAGGTCACTATTGAATAGATATCTGTTTTTGGGTGACTATGGGGACGGGGGGGTTAGGTGGTCATGGTGGAGATAGGGGGATTCGAACCCCCGACCTCCGCGATGCGAACGCGGCGCTCTCCCAATTGAGCTATATCCCCACGATGAATATTATAGCATATGCCGGCTAGCGCTCGATGCGCTCGATGCGGTAGCGCAGCTTGCCCGCCGGGGCGGTTATCTCCACGGTCTCGCCGCCGCGGCGGCCGATGAGGGCCTTGCCCAGGGGGGAGGCTATCGATATTTTACCCCGGGAGGGGTCTACCTCGCGCGGGTCGACGATAGTATAGCAGCACTCCTCGCCGCCGGACAGGTCGCAGAGGACGACGCGGTCGCCGACGCCCGTCTTGGCGGCCGGGGCCTTTTTCTCCCCGAGGATGCTGGCCGCCTTGAGGGTCTCCTCCATCTCCTTGATGCGCCCCTCCACGTGGCCGCGCTCCTCGCGGGCGGCCTGCAGGGGGGCGTTCTCGCGGAAGTCCTTATCGGCGGCGGCTTTCCGTATTTCCACAACGAGGTCCCGGCTCCGCTGCTTGAGGGTGTCGAGCTCGGCGGCCAGCTCGTCGTAGCGCTGCTGCGTCAGCGAGGCGGCCTCCGGCCGGGCGCGGCCGGCCACCGGGGCGGCCTTGGACTTCTTAGTTTTCAAATGGGTACCCAGGTTGGAGCGGCTCCAGCCCGCCTTTTTGGCGTGGGCGAGGAAGGCCCGCACCATTTCCAGCTTGCGGGCGTAGTCCGTATCCGATACCGATTGCTGCTCGGCATAGCTGGCGACGTTGGGCGGCGAAAGTTTGGAAAAGGGCTGCTCCCAGCCGTACCAGCGGGCGAACTTGAAGACCTCCGGCTGGCTGGCCTCCCGTTTCTGGGGCGAGAGCGTCGCCAGGAACATGCCGGCCGCCTCTCCCAGGCTGGGGATATGGTCGTCGCGGTTCGTCATCAGTCTCTCCCGTGCCGTTGCTATTTCATTCTAAACGTTCGGCGGGGGGCGGGTCAATCCGGCCGGCGCTGAAGGGGAGCTTGACGATATTGAGCATACCGGCTACCGCCTGATACCTGAGCAGCCGGAGGATGGTCTTGCTGTGCCAGTCGAAGGAGAGGTCGGGGGCCCGGAGCAGGGCGGTGTCGATGCCCCCGGCCCGGACGACATCGAAGAGGCGGTCGACCTGCCGGTCGTCGAGGCGCTCGTAGAACCGTCTGGCCCAGTAGCCGATGCGAATCTCCCGCCCCAGCCGCTTGCGCCAGGCCCGCTCGTATCCGGCGAGCCTTTTCGCCGAGAGGTCGCCATCCTTCAGCGCGCCAGATAATACAGCGGCGGCGGACTCGGCGGCGAGACGGCCGTAATAGATACCGCCGCCGCTGGTGGGCTTGACCTGACCGGCGGCGTCCCCGACGACGATGAGCCTCTCGCCGGAAGTGCGCAGGAGCGGCCGCAGGGGGATGCCCCCGTAGCTTATCTTGACCTCGGCGGAGGCTATCTTACCCGACGAAGCGAGGCTAGCCAGCCATTTTCGCAGGTAATGGCCGGACCTCTGCCGCGCCAGCAGCCCGGCCCGCGCCCGCGGCGGCGCGGTGGGCGCCAGCCAGGCGAAGAAGCCCGGCGCCATCGTCCCGAAACAGACCTCTATCTCCTCTAAACCCGGCGCGGTCACCTCGGCCTGGGCGCCGATGGTAAAGTCGCGATAAGTCCCGAACCCCAGCCTTTCGAGCAGGCCGGGATTGAAACCCCCGGCGACCACCACCGCCCGCGACGGGACTGCCTCCACCTTGCCGCGGTGGATGACGGTCGTCACGGCCCTGTCCCTTTCCGTGGCGACGTTTAGCGCCCGGCACTCGAAGCGGTACTCCGCCCCGGCCGCCTGCGCCCGCTCCGCCAGCATCGTGTCGAAGGCGTCCCGGTCGAGGATGGCCGCCTGGGGCTCCGGTCTTGCGATGTGGAGGGGCCTGCCGGAGGGAGAGAAGAGGGTGGCGCTGTTGAACCGGCGGAGGATGATTGCTTCGGGGATAACGAAGGCCTGGATACATTCCTGCCCGACGATGCCGGCGCAGCTGGCCTTGCCCCCCGCCCCGCCCCGCCGCTCCAGCACCAGCACCCGGTGGCCTTCCCCGGCGAGACGCCCGGCCGTATAGCTGCCCACCGGCCCCCCGCCGATAACGGTGATATCGTACATGGTTTATAGTAGCCCTGGATGTGGGGTGAGTGCAAGCGTGGGATTTTTATACCTCACCCCCTTTGTCCCCCTCTCCTGGCAAGGCGTCCCGCAGGAGAGGGGGAATTATTTTAAGAAGAGGGGCTAACGCCCCTCTTAGACACCCCGTTTTTATCCATGAGGGTTAGCGCCCCTCTTCGCGGGCTAATTCTCTTGAAGGCTGCGGTTGCGTGCGCGTGGTTTGCCCCTCACCGCCGCCCCGCCAGATTTTCTTTCCCACCCGGCCCGCCCTCATCATACACGGCCAGTCCGGGAGTTTTCTACCACACTGCCCCGGGGGTAAAGGCGGGGGAAAACTACGGGCTAAGCAGCGGATGATAGGGGTGGCTTGGGTGGGAATAGATTACACTGAAAGGGGAGGGGTGGGGCTTAAAGGCTATTCAAAGACGCCCTTTTCCCGCAGGCTATCGATTTCCTCCTGCGCCATACCCAGAATCTCTTGACAGATATACTCGGTATGCTCGCCGAGGAGGACGGGGCGGTTTACCGCCGCGGGGGCAGCGGAGAGCTTGATAGGGGCGGGGTGGTAGTAGCGCAGGCGGCCCATGAACGGGTGGTCGAGCTCGCGGTAGAAGTTATAGTAGTTCATCTGGGGGTCTTCGTCGATGTCTTTGGCGTTGGCGACGACCCCGGCGCCGACACCGGCTTTTTGCAGCATGGCCTCGACGGCCTCCGGCGGGTAGTTGACCGTCCACTCCTCCACGCGCTTATCCAGAATGTCGCTATCTTTAACGCGCCCGGCGGCGGTGGCGTATTTCTTATCTTTGGCCCAGGCCGGGCTGCCGATGACCCTGACGAAGCTCTGCCACTCGTCATCCGCCATCACGGCGATGGCCACCCACCTGTCATCACCGAGGCATTTATAGATGCCGTGCGGGGCGGCGTAGTCGCACTTATTACCCTTGAGGGCCAGCTCGCGTCCGTTGGCCTGGTAATCGAGGACGAGGGGGGTCATGTAGTTGAGGCCCGCCTCGATTTGCGCGTGGTCGATGTACTGCCCTTTACCCGTGCGGCGCCGGTAGTCCAGCGCCGCCATGATGGCCAGCGAGGCGTACATCGGCGAGAGCTGGTCGGTATAGTAGGTGGAGGGGGGCACCGGGGGCCGGTCGGGGTAGCCCACCATCGTGTCCATCATCGTCACCGCCGTCAGGATGCTGCCGAAGCCGGGCTGGTCGGCCATGGGGCCGGTGTGCCCGTAGCCGCAGGTGCGGAACATGATGATTTCCGGGTTGACCTTTTTCAGCCCCTCGTAATCCAGCCCCAGCTTGTCCATGACGCCGGTGGGGAACCCCTCGGCGACGACATCCGCCCAGGCCACCAGCTTCTTGAAGACCTCGATGGCCTCCGGCTGCTTGAAGTTGAGGGCGATGCCGTACTCCGGGGCGGTGTGGGTGATGGAGAAGAAGGCGCTGCGCTCCAGCCCCAGCGGCTCGCCCGGTTTGGCGGTGGGGGCGTAAGG
>DAOUEH010000212.1:0-9937 GCA_034430635.1 Dehalococcoidales bacterium
AGGTGGACATGAAAGAGCGGCCGCCGGCGGAGGTTACCTTCCTGGACTAGCCCTTGCGCCTGACGGCCTTACGCACGGCCTTGGCAATCTCATCCGCCGTCAGGCCGTATTTCTCCAGGAGCTCGTCCGGCTTGCCGGATTGCCCGAACACGTCTTTCACGGCCACGAACTCCATCGGCACAGGGCAGCTGGCGGCGACCACCCGCGCCACGATGCTCCCCAGGCCGCCGTTCAGCTGGTGCTCCTCGGCGGTGACGATGGCGCCGGTCTCGGTAGCGGCCTTGATAATGGCCGCCTCGTCGACGGGCTTGACGGTGGGCATATTGAGCACGCGGCAGTTAATGCCCTCTTTTTCGAGCTCCTCGGCGGCTGCCAGCGCCCGCGTCACCATGACGCCGATGGCGATAATCGAGGTGTCCTTTCCCTCCCGCAGCGTCACGGCCTTACCGATGGTGAATTTATAGCTGTCATCGTAGACCGGCGGCAGCTTGACCCTGGGCATCCGGATATAGCAGGGCCCCTTATGTGCGGCGGCGGCCCGCACCGCCCGGTCGGTCTCGATGGCGTCCGCCGGGACGATAATCGTGAAGCCGGGCAAAGTGTTGACCAGGGCCAGGTCTTCCAGGGCTTGGTGGGAGGCCCCGTCCTCGCCGACGGTGACGCCGGCGTGGGTGACGGCTATCTTGACGTTGAGACGGGCCTGCGCCACCGAGACGCGTATCTGGTCGAAGCAGCGCCCCGGCGCGAAGACGGCGAAGGTAGAGGCGAAGGGAATCTTGCCGGTGGCGGCCAGCCCGCCGGCGATGCCAATCATGTTCTGCTCGGCGATGCCCACCTCGAAGAACCGCTCCGGGAACTCCTTGGCGAAGAACTTGGTCATCGTCGAGGGGGAGAGGTCGGCGTCCAGCACCACGATATCCGGGTTGGTCTTGCCGAGGGCCACCAGGGTCCGGCCGTAGGTCTCCCGCAGGGATACTTCCTCGTTCACGTCAGACCAGCTCCTTCAGGGCTTGCTCTAATTGTTCGGCACTGGGGGCCTTGCCGTGGAAGTCCACGTTATTCTCCATGAAACTGACGCCCTTGCCCTTGACGGTGCGGGCGATGATAACCGAGGGCTGTCCCTTCACTTTTTTGTCCTCATCGATTGCGGCAAGTATTTGACTAATATCGTGCCCGTCCACCTCGGCGACGTGCCAGCCGAAGGCCGACCACTTCGCGGCAAGCGGCTCCAGGTTCATGATGTCGCGGTTGAAGCCGCTCAGCTGAATGCCGTTTCTATCCACGATGGCGGTGAGGTTATCGGCCTTGAAATGGGCGGCGGCCATGACGGCCTCCCAGGTCTGCCCCTCGTCGCACTCGCCGTCGCTGAGCAGGGCGTAGACACGCCAGTCGGCCCTGTCCAGCCGCCCCGCCAGCGCCACGCCGGTGGCAAAGGATAGACCCTGCCCCAGGCTCCCCGAGGACATCTCCACGCCGGGGGTATGGGTGCGGTCGGCGTGACCCTGCAGGTGGCTGCCGAGCTTACGCAGGGTAGCTAGCTCGCTTACCGGGAAATAGCCGCACTCGGCCAGGGCGGCGTAGAGCACCGGGGCGGCGTGCCCCTTGCTCATGACGAGCCGGTCGCGCCCCGGCCAGGCGGGGTCGGCGGGCCGGTGGTGCAGGACTCGCCAGTACAGCGCCGTGACAATCTCCACCGCCGAGAGCGAGCCGCCGGGGTGACCGCTGCCGGCCCTGGCTATCATGGTGACGATGTGGCGGCGCAGCCTCAGGGCGACGGCGGCGAGGTCTTCTTGCGAACGAAAAACCCCGGCGTTGGCGCGGTCTGCCGGGGTTTCTGATGGCGGTTTCTTGGAGTCGGACGATGATTTCACTGCGTCCCCATTATACAACAGGGATGGGGCCAGGTCTAGCCGGATTAACCCATCCGGGCACCGATATCAGCTCGCTCGGTCTTTTTGGAAATTTCGGTAAGCGCCTTCCTGGCGACCAGGGCGGCGTCCTCGGCCTTCCGGGCGGCCTCCTCCGTTAATCGCCGGGCTTTCTCGACTTCCTCCTCGGCCTTGGCGGCCACTCTGGCGGCGTCCTTGGCGGCCTTGGCGGCCCGCTCTGGGGCCTCGCTGGCGGCCTTCATCGCTTCCCCGGAGACGGCGACGGCCTGCGCGGCTTTGTCACTGGCCTCGCTGGCCTTCCGGATGGCCTCCTCGGCCTTGGTTATCATTTCACTGGCCAGCCGGTTGGTCTTCTCGGCGGCCTTCTGGCTGGCCTGGAGGACCTCCTCGGCCTTCCTGGTGGCCTCCAGCGATGCCTTGCCGGCGGCTCCGGCTGCTTCCTGGGCCCGTTTGGCGGCATCCTCGGCCTGCTGGGGCGCCTTGCCGGCGGCCTCGAGGGCCTGGGCACAGGCCTCATCGGCCTTCTTGATGGCCCCCTCCGCCGCCTGGCGGGCGGATAGCTCCACCTCACCGGCCCGGCTGGTGGCCTTATCGGCGGCCCCGATGGCCCGGCTGGAGGACTCCTCGGCCTTCCTGACGGCCTCCTCTATCGCCTGGCGGGTGGACAGCGCCACTTCCTCGGCGCGGCTGGCGGCCTTTTCGGCGGCCTCGATGGCTCGCGTCGCGGACTCTTCGGCCTTCTTGACGGCTTCCTCCGCCGACGTACGGGCGGCCAGGTTGACCTCCTCGGCGCGGTGAACGGCCTTTTCGGCGGCCTCCAGGGCCCGGGCCGTCGCCTCCTCGGCCCATTTTTCCACGTCCTTGGCGGCCTTCAGCGAGGCCTCGGCGGAGTCCTTGGCCTGTTTGACGGCCTCGGCGGTCTTGCGCGCGCCCTCGGCGGCGGCATCCCGGGAGGCCTTGGCGGAAGCCTCGGCGGACTCTCTCGCCTGCCTGACGGCCTCGGCGGCCTTCTGCCCCGCTTCGGCGGCGGCGTCCCGCGACGCCTTGACAGCGGCCTCGGCCTTGGCTATCGTCTCGGCAATCGAGCGGTTGGTGGTTTCGGCGACCCTCGAGCCGGTCTGGCGGGTCTCATCGGCCTTCTTGGTGGCCTCTTCCGATGCCTGTGTAGCCACTTCGGCCGCTTCCCGGGCGGCCTTACCGGCTTCCTCGGCGAACCTGGCGGCGGCTACGGCGTCCTGGATGCTTTCCTCCATCTCGTCCAGGATTTGCGGTAGCGGTTTGGCAAGCAGCTTCGTCAGGTAATCCGTCCTTTTTCCCTGGGAGAGCCCTACGTTCTTCCTAGCCATTTTTCACCTTCCTGAAACGTAAATGTCTTACAATGCCGTGGAGCTTGGTTGATAGCCTTGTCCCCTAGATTAATCGTTTTCAAGAGAACTGTCAAGCCACCTGGCAAATTGCGGTTTTATAGCCCGGGCGGCGGGCCGCCGCAATTGATTTTTCAGCCCAAATGTGCTTAAATTGACAGGGTGAAAGGGGAATGAGATGGAACAACTTAACCTGAAAGCCGCCAGGCGGGAAGTACTCGGCAAGAGGAACCGCTTCCTGCGCCGGCAGGGGATAACCCCGGCGCATCTCTTCGGGCACGGCGTGGCCTCGCAGGCCCTGCAGTGCGATACCAC
This sequence comes from Dehalococcoidales bacterium, assembly GCA_034430635.1. Classification (GTDB taxonomy): domain Bacteria; phylum Chloroflexota; class Dehalococcoidia; order Dehalococcoidales; family RBG-16-60-22; genus DAOUEH01. The sequence goes on from DAOUEH010000212.1 coordinate 3,569, forward strand.
CGAGCTCAAGGGCATTATCGCCCATGCGGGAGAGACACGCCTGATTGCCCTCAAGGTGGAGGGCGACGACGAGGCGAAGAGCGTCTTCGTCCGCGAGGTGCAGATGGACGCCCTGGGCCGGCACCTGCTTCACGTGGACTTCTACCAGGTGAAGAAGGGCGAGAAGATGGCGGTCAACGTGCCTATCGTTATCGTCGGCGAGTCCCCGGCGATGAAGGGCAAGAACCGCATGCTCTCTCATGGCATTACCGAGCTCTCCATCGAGTGCCTGCCGGATAAGGTGCCGCCGCAGATAGAAGTAGACATAAGCATACTGGAAGAGCTGGAACAGCCGATTCAGGTCAAGGACATCGTCCTCGACCCGGATATCACCGTTCACGCCGACCCCGAGCAGCTTATCGTTAAGGTTACCGAGGTCATGGTCAGGCCCGAGGAGGAAGAGGTGGTCGAGGAAGAGGCCGAGGAGGCAGCCGAGGAGGGCGCCGAGGGTGAGGCCAGGGCCGAAGAAGGCGGGGAGAAACCGGCCGCGGAGAAGGAAACCGGGGAGAAGGAGAGGGAATAGCCTCCCCCGGCTCCGTATTGACGCCGGCCCGGGTTTGACGATGATAATCGATTTCCACACGCACGTGCTGCCGCCGCGCATCAAGGCCGACCGCAGCCGCTGGGTGGAAGCCGACGGCAACTTCGCCTCTATCTACGCCGGGGATAAGGTCAAAATCGCCACCGCCGACGACCTTATCACTGCCATGGACGCGGCGGAGATAGCTGCCGCCGTCATCGTCAACTACAGCTGGAGCACCCTCGAGCTCTGCCGGGAGACCAACGACTATATCCTCGATGCCGCGGCGCGTTATCCGGGCCGCCTGGTCGGATTCTGCGCCAGCCCGTCTCTTTCTGGTGATAAATCGCTGACCGAGCTGGAGCGCTGCGCCCGAGGCGGCGCCCGTGGGGTCGGTGAGATAAGGCCCGACCTGCCGGCGCCGGATTTCACCGATAAAGACCTGATGGAACCCCTGGCAGCCCTGCTGCGGGAATATAAATTAATACTGCTGACACACGCCTCGGAGCCGGTGGGCCACCTCTACCCCGGCAAGGGGGCGGCCACGCCGGATATACTCTACTCCCTCATTGCCGCCCTCCCCGATATCCCCGTCGTCTGCGCCCACTGGGGCGGCGGCCTGCCCTTTTACGCCCTGATGCCGGAGGTGCGGGCGGCCCTGGAGAACTGCTATTTCGATACCGCCGCCTCGCCCTTTCTCTACCGGCCCCAGATATACCGCCGGGCCGTCGAGCTGGTTGGCGCCGGAAAAATCCTCTTCGGGAGCGATTACCCCGTGATGCCGCCCCGCCGCATCCTGGATGAAATAAATGCCGCCGGACTTGCCGGTAAAGAAAAGGACGCCATCCTGGCCGGCAACGCCCGCCGGCTGCTGGGTATTTAGGCCCCGCTATGGAAGAGATACGCTCGTTCATCGCCGTGGCGCTGCCGCCGGAGATAAGAGATAAGCTCGCCCTAATCCAGGGGCGGCTGCGCGCGGGTACGCCGGTGCCGGTAAAATGGGTGGAGCCGGGGAGCCTGCATCTTACCCTCAAGTTCCTGGGTAATATCAGCGCCGGCCTCACCGGCCGCATCACCGCCGTCATCGGGGAGGCCGCCCGCGGCGAATTACCCCTGAAGCTGGGAATAGATAGTCTGGGCGTTTTCCCCAACCCCCGCCGCGTCCAGGTGGTCTGGGTGGGGCTGAGCGGGGACGTGACCCGGCTGGTGGACTTACAAAAGCGGCTTGAGACCGCCCTAACACCGCTGGGTTTCAACCCGGAGCGGCGCCCCTTCGCGCCGCATCTCACCCTGGGGCGCGTCCGCGACCAGGCCACCCCGCCGGAGAGGCAGGCCCTGGGGGAGCTTGTTGCGGCTACCGGCTTTGAGGATGAGAGCTCTTTTCTCATCGATGCCGTTTACCTGATGCGGAGCCAGCTGACCCGGGAAGGCCCCATATATACCCGGCTTAGCTCCGTCAAGCTGGGGTAGGGAGTTTTCTGCCCCGCCCCGTCGCCCCGCCAGTCGGTGTAATCTATTCCCACCCAGGCCGCCCCTTATCATCCGCGGCTTAGCCCATTGTTTTACCACCCCGCCCTAATTTGACGCGAATATGGGTAAATTTACGGGATAACCCCGGAAAAAACGGGGGAGGGCAGGGTGGGTAAAAGTCCTCCAGGCGTGTAAAGTAAAATTGGGAACGCGTGCCCGGGATAGCTTGCGGTGGGAACGGGGGCGGAGTCAGGCGGGTTATTCCCCCGGAGGAGCGCGGGGCCTTCTTAGAAATGTTTACCAAATATTTACTTGGTTGAGACTGAAATTCACGCCTTGTTTAGTCGTAAACACCTAGAATGGGGCCGGAGACAGAAAGAAACACCCGGAGGCGTGAGATGACAGCGAAGACCACCAAAAAGGAAAGTATCTTGCTGGTCGATGACGAAGAGTCCATCAGGGGTATCCTCAACAAGGGCCTGGAGATGCGCGGCTATACCTGCGCCGAGGCCGAAGACGGCGAGGAGGCCCTGGAGAAGCTCAAGGACAACCCCTCCGACCTGGTCATCATGGACATCAATATGCCGGGCCTGCCGGGCAACGAGGTCCTGCCGGTGATTACGGAAAAATACCCGCAGACATCGGTCATCATGGCCAGCGGCGTCTCCGATACCCGGGTTATCGCCAAATGCATCAAGGACGGCGCCCAGGACTACATCAACAAGCCGTTCCGTTTCGAGCAGGTGCTGCAGAGCATCAGCGGGACGCTGGACAAGCGCCGCGTGGTGCTGGAGATTCAACACTATTTCCAGAACGTGCGGCGCCGCAGTAAACGGCAGACGGGGCCGCGGCAGCTTTTCCTCGGCGCCATCGAGGCCCTCATCAATACCCTGGAGGCCGTCGATAGCTATACCTACGGGCATTCCCACCACGTGATGGAGATGGCCATGGCCATCGGCCAGCGGCGCGGGCTGGACGGGGACGAGATGGAAGACCTGCGCTGGGCGGCCCTGCTCCACGACGTGGGCAAGATAGCCGTTGACCCGGATATACTCAACAAGCCCGGCGAGCTTACCCCCGGTGAGTACCGGCACATCATGACGCACGCCGTCATCGGCCCCAGCCTGGTGAAACCGTTCGTCAACGAAAATGTGGTGGAGATAATCTCGCACCACCATGACCACTACGACGGCGGGGGCTTCGACCAGTCCCTCCGCGGCAAGGACATCCCGGTGGGGGCCAGAATCATCGCCGTGGCGGACGCCTATCAGGCCATGATTTCCGACCGGCCCTACCGGCAGGCCATGACCACGGCCAGCGCCATCGAGGAGCTCCTCTGGTGCAGCGGCTCCCAGTTCGACCCGGTTATCACCGCCATATTAATCGCCCTGGTGCAGAAGAAAACCTTCTAGGTAAGCCGCGCGTCGGGCCGCCGCACCGGCCTTCCCGTGCCTGTCAATTATACTTGTCAACCTCCTTCCCTATAGGGTATACTGAAAACGGTTCACATTATATTTCGGTTGGGAGGAGGACCCCTATGGAACAGCTCGGTTTCCCCAAGTGTCAGAAATGCAGCAGCGGTGACCTGGTGCCCCTTTCCGATTTCGGCAGCCAGGGGGCGTCAATAACCTATAAGGCCTGGGTTTGCACCAACCCGGACTGCGGCTATAACCTGAAAATCAGGAACGGTGACGTTTATATCAACGAGCCCATCATGAGCGGCTCGCTCCACAACTCCCGCAGCCGCTAAGGCGGCGCCCCTCTACAGCTAAAGATAACGGATGGTGAACGTGCATCCTCCGGTAAAGAGTCTCAAGAGGATAGCACTCGACCTGCTTTTCCCGCGGTGGTGTATCGGCTGCGGCAAGGAAGGCGATTACATTTGCGCCGCCTGCCGGGAGCAGCTCCCCGCTATCCGTCCCCCCGTTTGCCCCCGCTGCGGGCGTCCCCTGGCCGACGGGCCGGTCTGCCCCGGCTGTGCCGACATGGACGATGAAATCGACGGCATCCGCGCCCCCTTCCTCTTCGACGGCGTGATACGCCAGGCCGTTCACGAGCTCAAGTACCGCAATCTGCGGGCGCTGGCGCCGCTTCTGGCGGCTTTCCTCCACGCGTATCTCCGCGAATTTCCCCTGAAGGGCGATGTCCTGGTGCCGGTGCCACTGCACCCCCGCAGGCTGCGGGAGCGGGGCTATAACCAGTCCGCCCGGCTGGCCCGGGAGCTGGGCCGTCTTGGCGGTAGGCCGGTGCGGGAGGACGCCCTCGTCCGCACGGGCTTCGCCCCTCCCCAGGTCAGGTCGTCCGGGGAAGCCGAACGCCGCCGCAACGTCGCCGGGGCCTTTGCCTGCCCCTTGCCCCAGGCCGTTATAGATAAGCGCGTGATTTTAATCGACGACGTGACCACCTCCGGGGCCACGCTCAACGCCGGGGCGGGCGTGCTCAAGGCCGCCGGGGCCGCCTCTGTCTGGGGGCTGGTGCTGGCCCTGGAGGAGTAGGATTCGTCAAGAAAAGATAACTGGCAGCCGGAAGCGGTAAGTAAAGCGTTAACACAGGAGCGAGTATTTATGGAGCTACAGATTGCCGGGACGAACCTGGAGGTATCGGCGGAGGCGCAGGGGTACATCGAGCGCAAGCTGGGCAAGCTCGACCGGCACCTGCCCGATATCATCGATATCAAGGTGGAGGTGTCCGAGGAGAATACCAAGTCCCCGCTGGAGCGCTACCTGGTGCGGGTGACGGTCGGCAGCGGCGTGGGGGGCGCCGTCTTTCACGGCGAGGAGCGCGCGGGGGACCTGCTCAAGGCCGTGGACAAGGTCGTCGGCGTGCTGACCCGGCAGCTGGAGCGGCGCAAGGGTAAGCTCTATGACCGGGGGCGGGGCAGCCCCCTGGCCCGGGGTAAATATAACCACACCGGGCCGGAGCCAGAGGAGAGGCGGGTGGTCAAGACCAAGCGTTTCTTCATCGAGCCGATGACGCAGGAGGCCGCCATCGCGGAGATGGAGCGGCTCGGCCACAGCTTTTTCCTCTTCTTCGATTCCGATGCCGAAGAGGTGCGGCTTCTCTACCGCCGCCGCGACGGTAACTACGGCATCATCGAGCCGGAGTTCCGCTAGCCGGGATATTGACAGCCATTATTAAAGGTGTAATACTGTCCTTAAAGGACAAGGGGAGCGATGGCGGCAAAGAAAAAGTATCTCTATCTGGCCCTGACCCTGGCCTGTTTCCTGGGGATTATCCTCATCTTCGTCTTCGACGGGTATATCGGCGTCTACGATAGCATCGTCATGGACAATGGCCTGTACGAGCAGCGGGTGGAGGCCGACCAGTGGCAGCCCGGAGAATATAACTATCTAGCCTCGATAGACGTGGATCGGGACGGCCGCATAGATTTCACCTACACGGTGGAAAACCACCGCTTTACCGGCTATGAGTCCCCGGTCGAGATTTCCCTGTACCACGGTCAGGATAAGGTGGCTGTCCTGCTTACCGATGAAGCCAGCGCCGCGGCTTTCGGCACGGCGGAAATAACCTGGTCGCTGGAGGCGGCGAGCCTTCTACCCGCCGATTATCCCGAAGATGAGCCCTATAACGCCGTTGTCGTGATAATACGGGGCGAGGTGAATCGGCAAATCAATATCGGCATAAATTCTTCACCTTATCCCATCAAGACGATAATCGTACCGCCGGAGTAGCGGCAAGGGTAAAAAGATATGAAGCTTGAATACATATTATACGCCTTCGGCATCCTCCTCTGCATTGCCGGCGTCGGGTATCTGGCGGCGGAATACGTCAGCTACCTGTCCGAGGCGGGCAAGCTGGGTTCGCTGGCGCTCACGGTGGGGCTCTTCGCTTTTCTGGGTAAATATTTCCAGGGACTGGGGTGGTAGCTTATGGCGGTAGCAGTGGCGATACTGGCAACGCTGGGGTTCATCGCCTGGTTTATTGTCTGGGCCATTAAGGAAGGTGGGATTCGGGCGCATTCCGTCAGTTTCGGCATGGCCATCATTGCCGCTATTATGACCTATGCCTATTTCCTGAGCATGGACCTGCCGCAGCTGGTTAAAATCCTCGTCAGCATCATCCTCGGTATCACCTTCATTATCGTCGGCGCCATCTTCGCCCGCCGCCTGGCGGGTAAGTCTTAGCCGCCCGCCCTCGGATTCTGCTATGACCGGGGGACTGTATTACACCGTCTTTACCACCGCGGCCGGCTGGGTGGGCCTGCTGGCCTCGCGCCAGGGCTTGCGGCGGCTGATTCTGCCCCGGCCTTCGGAGCAGGATATTCGCAACCTTCTCGCCGATGGCGCCGGTGAAAACCCTGCCGTGTTCCGAGACCTCCC
>DAOUEH010000213.1:0-20644 GCA_034430635.1 Dehalococcoidales bacterium
GAACTCCCAGACCACCGCCTGGCCGCCGTCATGCTCGGCGACAGTTACCTCCGGGTAATACTCCTGAAGCGGCTCGTGGACGAGGATGTTACAGTTGCCGTTATAGGTAAAGCCCAGCGGCAGCCATATCCCGATGGACTCCACCATCAGGGCCTCCTCCTCCCCTTCCTCGGGGTTGAAGGTTATCTTTATCTTGTAATTCGCTTCGCCGGAGGCGGTGCCGGTCACTATCAGCTTGTTGGACTCGACTCCCGCCCGGGCCTCCTGCCAGGTTATCCCCAGGTCGGCGGGGGTGACGGTGGGCAGCCAGACGTTCTGGATGGTCACGGTAACTGCCTGCTCGTTGACGGGCTCGTCCAGCTGGTAGGTCCACGCCGTGGTGAAGTCGTAGGCATCGTAGGGCGGGTTATATTCGGGCAGGGCGAACTGGGCGGCCAGGTGGTCGTATTTAATCTGCCATATGGCGTCCTCGATGCCGGAGTCGGCGGCGTAAAAGCGGTCGGTCTTGGCATTATAGACACCGCCGGACTGGAAAGCGGTGCCCAGATAGGCCAGCAGCGGCCCCAGCACCAGACTGCCCAGCACCATAAACGCCATTACCATGACGAGTATCTGCCCCCGCTCTCCGGCGGGGAACCTGCTTGAAAATCGGCTATCTTTTCTTTTCATGATTCACCCATATTCACGCTACAGGCCGGGGCGGGGGGTAATATCGCGCAGCCGGGTCACGGTGACGGCCAGCGCCCCGTTGCCCACCACGGCGGTTATCTCCAGCTTGAGGATATCGCCGAACGGCTTGATGTTGGTCAGGGCGGTGTCCTGGCTGATATGCTGGGCGATGACGGTCTCGGTCGGGTCGGCCCCGTCTATGCTGTAGCTACGCCTCAGCTCGCCATTCTCCAGCGTATAGTTTACGGCGTGCTCGGAGTTGTCCCACTCTGTCCAGCTCAGGGAGAGCGGGAAGCCGGAGGGGAGCGGCGCCACCACGTTCTGGGCCATCTGGGCGTCGCGGCTTATCCAGTGGATGCTGTTGGCCACGGCGGTGCTGGCGGCGGTGTAATCGGCGTTGCGGGGCACCTGGGCGATGACCTGGGAGGTGGCCCCCGCGACCCCGAACCCGATACAGGCGATGATGGCCAGGGAGACGAGCATCTCAATCAAAGTGAAGCCGCCCTGCCCCCGCCTTATCAAACTGTATCTATCCCGCATCATCGGCTCACCTTGTAGCTCTGCAGGCTGGCTACCTCCCGGTCGCGGCGAAAGACGGTAATGGTTATCTCCTGGATGCTGTTACGCAGGGCCTCAACCGCCACGGTGGTGGTATAGCCGGCGTAGTCTTCGGGGACGGAGGGCGCGTCGTAAACACTGGCGAAGGGCTGCTCCCGCAGGTACTCCATCTGGCTCTCGGCCAGAATCCGGCCGGAGGTGTGCTCGTCGGCGATGACGCGGGCGCCGGAGGAGGTGCCCAGGGCGCCGAGCAGGGTAGCCCCGAAGATGCCCAGCAGCGCCAGGGCGATGACGGTCTCCACCAGTGAAGCGCCTCTCTGGTTCTTTTTCATAGTCGGTTTCTTTCCCGCCTCCGGTATTGTGCCCCGCCCGGTAAGGACGGGCCGTTTCCGGGCGCGGATTCCCCCTCTCTATTTCACACCAGATGGGGCGCCCTAAGAAGGGTAAGGCTTCTAGAAAATGGTTCTGAGGGGAGGACTTAAACGGGCCCCGGCGGCACCGCTGGATTACGGCCGTACCGGGGCCCGGCGTTCTATTACAGGTTGATATAGGCCATGAGGTTGGAGAAGCAGAGGAAGCCACCCACGGCGATGAGGATAGAGGGGATGAGCCAGCCCTGTTTCTTGAACACCTTAAAGGAGATGAGGGCCAGGATACCCATGATGACGGTCTTGATGATGACGAAGGCGACGATGCTGCCGCCGAACATGGAGACGAGCCCGCCCATCAGCGGGTTGGCCTCGTAGCCTCCGCTGGAGAAGACCATGGTGGAGAGCAGGGTATCGCCGAAGCCGAAGAGCAGGATGGCCAGGCCCCAGAGTCCGGGGTGCATGTTCTGGGAGGCGGGTTCCTCTTCCTCTTCCGGCATGGGCATGGCCTCGGCACGGATTCCGTCCTGCCGGGGCATATTATGGTGATAGACATCGTGCCGGGTTAACTCGCGCCGGGAGATATCGTACTCGTTGCGGCGGTACTGACCCGTGGAGGGCATGGCGGCGGCGGCCGCCGGCGCCGGCTCTTCCTGGGTGAACAGCCAGTTCTGCAGGCGGGTCTTCAGCCCGTCGATGATGCGGTGCAGGCTGCCCCTGTCCTCGGGGGCCGGTTCGCGCTCGCTCCGCGGGGCGGGGCGGGGCGGATTGTTATAATCGGCGTGGCGCTCCCTCTGGCGGGGCGGCTCCACGTAAGACCTCTCGCGGGGGGGCTCGGTATAGGCCCTCTCCCGCGGGGGTTCTGGGCGCGGCCTCTCGGCCCTCTCCGGGGCCGGGCGGCGGGGCGGCCGGTAATCTTCGTCGCGGTAGCGCGCTTCGCTCCTGGGCCGCGGCGGCGGCGTGGCAGCCCTCTCGCGGTACGAGTAGTCTTCGTCGCTGAAGTGGCGGGCCGCCTCGGGGCGTAAAACGATGCTGGCCATCTGCTTGAGGGTGCCCTTGATGAAGCCCTTGAACTCCTGGAACTCCCGGCGGGTGGCGTACTGCGCCGGCTGTCGGGCCGGACGCGGCAGGCGCGTGCCAATGCACTTTCCCAGGAACTCGGAGCGGGAGAGGCCACCGCGGCTCTCGTCGATCATGTCCAGCAGGTCCTGGTCCAGGAAGAGCAGCGAGTTCTTGCCCGCGGCCCGCCGGGGCGGGCTGGCCGGGCGCGGGGTGGGGCCGCGCCATATCTTCCTCGCCGGGCGCGGCAGGGAGGGGCGTGCCGTCCCCATGAAGCTATCGATGCAGCTCTCGATAAACTCGTTCTGGGACAGGTCGCCGCGCTGCCGGTTAATCCTGTCCATTACCTGCCGTTCGATGAAAAGAAACTGCTTATCCACCATGAGTTACCTCAATTATATCAGTTCTCACTAATAGGGCACTACCTGTATCTGGCCCGTCAGCTCGTAGTATCCCGGGGGCACCATGTCGCCCAGGGCCACGGTTATCTCGATGCCGTCGAAGGGGGTACTGCCCGTACCCTGGCTCGTGGCCGGGGCGGTACACTTCCACTTGTAAGGCCCGATGCGGACGACGTCGGCTATGGCGCCGCTGCCTTCCACCTCGAGGTTGATACTGTAATCCGCCGGGTTGGCGCCCGTGGGGACGGAGAGCACCGGCGCGATGACGGTAACCTCCACCACGTGGGCGACCTCCGCCTTATTGATGATGGGCACCTCGATGACGGCGCTCTCACCCTGATAGAGCTGGGCGGCGGCGCTGAACTGGGTACCTTCGTCGCTGGCGGCGCCGAACCAGGCCCGGCCGGCGGGCAGACCGGGGATGGAGGGGCTCTCTACCTGCAGAGGCTGGCTGACGGCGACATTGACCTCGCCTTCAATCTGGCCGGCAAGGACCGTGCCTGCAGCGGCACCCGCCCCTACCGCAATGAGGGAGAAGACGATGATCAGTATCTTGACGTTTTTCTTTAATCTCTTTCTCACTCTATCCTTCCCGGATACCAACCTCGTTGGTAATTTATTCTAAAAAGAAACTTGGGCCAGAGGGTTAAGACCGCCATTCTACCTGCGTCCGGGGCAGGGGCTGCCGCCCCCGCCCCGGTACAGCTCTTTACTAGTAACCTATTTGCTTGATGGTGCCTTCGATGTTGTAGTAACCGGGCATGCAGATGTCGTCAACGCTCACTATGATGGCCAATGCATCGGCGGGGTCATCGTACTCGGCGGCGGCCAGGAGCTTGAATTTCCAGGTGTTGAGGCCGACGCGAACCACGTTGAGGACATTGCTATCGATCGAAGTAGCCTGGAAGACCTCTACCTCGAGGCATTCCGGCACGCTGAGGGTGAGTAGCCCGACGAGGTCAACATCGCTGGCATTCTTTAAGGGCAGGTTGAAGACGGCCCAATCACCGGTGGCTACCTCGGCGGCAGCCTGGAAGCCGGTGTTGTCATCGGATACGGCACCGAAGGAACGGTTGGGTTTGGCCACCCAGTCGGCATGCATGTAAACCTGCTGCGGCTGGACATCTTCATCGGGGGTGAGGCTGGCCTTCCAGGACGGCTCGCCGGTAAGCAGCGCCTGGCTGACCGCCACCGGCACCTCGCCGGTGACCTTGCCCGCGAGGACTGTCCCCGCGGCAGCGCCTGCGCCGCAGGCTACCAGTACAATCACCAGCAGCCATATGGGGAGCGCCTTCTTGCCCACTAAACGCACACTACTTTTCATCTAGCTTCCTCCTTGATAGAATTGTGTCTGGTTGTTCGGTCTTGTTTGCTTGCTGAGGCATATGGCGGCAGCCCTAAGCCTCTGGCCCGAGTCTCTTTTCGTCTCTGGTCACCTCCTGTGTCTGGTTCTACACCACCAATCTAACACCCCCATAAGGGGCAAAGAAGTTAATGTATTATAGAAATAAGTTCTTTTCGGACGCCTCTTGCCGAATTTACCAGCTACCTTAAACCAGAAAAATACTCTGTAGGAAATGGGGGAAAACGTTAGGTCGGGTGATATTCCATGCAGTTGACAGCTACCCGCCAAACACTATACTTAAGGTAGAAGAAAACTAAGGTAAACGAGGTTCCCGCAGGTAAAGGCACATCTACCGGGGAACCTGCCTCAGCCCTTGTGTGGCGTAACGGAGGTATGAAGCGGTGCAGAGAACGGTAAGAATTCTACGCAGGAGTGTGCCGTTCTGGCTGATATTATTCCTGCTCATTGCTGCCGGGATAGGCGCGGCGGTAGGCACTATCCTGGCCGGCCGGGTAACCGGGGAAGTCCCGGTCACGGTAGGTCAGGCCCTGCTGGTGGGCGAGCCCACCTTCCCCAACGGCCTGCCCGGCGGGGTGAACATCCAGTCCATCCGCATCAATCCCAACCGCATGGCCCAGGATATCGGCATCCTCGGCGACGACTGGACTTCCTTCCAGGCGGCGGTGGAGGCCAATACCGGCGATGTCTTCCTCATCAAGCTGCCCCTGAAGAACGCCTCCAACCAGGACATGATCGTCCAGCTCGACATGGAGGTGCCCGACTGCATTGAGGTGGACGTCTTCGGCAGCGACGACGAGAGCGAGTCCGCCGTCGACCATGTCTTTAATGTCACCCAGGTCGGCTTCTCCCGGTGGGTATTCCGTCTCTCCGACCTGGCGGAGCACTATGCCTCCGACTGGCGCGATTCCATCGGCATCGTCGTCGGCGTGGACGACGACTGCCATCCCGGGTTTTACAGCATCGGCGTCACCCTGCAGCAGATAGCCGGCGGGGCCTCGGACAAAGCGGTGCTGGGGATTACCAAGACCGGCCCGGCCACCGCCAGTGTCAACGGGCAAGTTACTTATAGTATCACGGTAACCAACAGCAGCGAAACGGTCACCGCCACGGGCCTGACCGTCAAGGACACGATACCCTCCGGCATGAGCTACGTCTCCTCTTCGCCGGTGGGCACCCTCAGCGGGAACCAGGTAACCTGGAACCTGGGGTCGCTGGCGCCCCGCGATACCACCGTGCTCAGCCTGACCCTGCAGGCGACCCAGGCCGGCCACTGGACGAACCGGGCGACAGCCAGCTGCAGCGAGGGCATAAGCGTGGAGGCGACGGCCGTTACCGACGTGGGCACCACCACCCAGGCCACCCTGACCAAGACCGGCCCGGCCCAGGTGAACCAGGCGGCCAACGCCGTCTATACCATCACCGCCACCAATACGGGCGGCAGCACCCTCACCAACGCCGTGGTGACCGACCAGATACCCACCGGCATGAGCTATGTCTCCTCGGTTCCGGCCGCCTCGGTGGTGGGCAATACCGCCACCTGGTCGCTGGGGACGCTCACCGCCGGCCAGCAGCGCACCCTGACGCTGACGCTGCGGGGTGTTACCACCGGCACCTGGACGAACTCCGCCACCTTCAGCTCCACGCAGGGGGCGACCGTTACGGCCCAGGCCACCACGGTCGTCGCCAGTACCGGCCAGATAAGCCTTATCAAGACCGGCCCGGCCCAGGTGAACCAGGCGGCCAACGCCGTCTATACCATCACCGCCACCAATACGGGCGGCAGCACCCTCACCAACGCCGTGGTGAACGACCAGATACCCGCCGGCATGAGCTATGTCTCCTCGGTTCCGGCCGCCACCGTGGTGGGCAACACCGCCACCTGGTCGCTGGGGACGCTCACCGCCGGTCAGCAGCGCACCCTGACGCTGACGCTGCGCGGTGATACCGTCGGCACCTGGACGAACTCCGCCACCTTCAGCTCCGCGCAGGGGATAACCGGCACGGCCTCGACCACCACCGTCGTGACGGCCGCGCCCAGCGGCATGACGATGTCCACCACCGATACCACCGACCCGGTGGCCGTGGGCAACCCGACCATCTATGTCATCACGGCCACCAACCAGGGCGGCACCGCGCTGCATAACCTGAGAATCGTCAACGCCATCTCGCCCCTGATGACCTTCGTCTCCGCCAGCGGCCCGGTGACCTATACCGTTTCCGGCCAGACGGTGACCTTCAGCCCGGTGACCACCGTGAACGCCCACCAGACGCTTACCTACTACGTAACCGTCAGGGCGGTAACACCCGGGTCGGCGCTGAATATAACCACGATGACCTACGACGAGTTCCCCCTGCCGCTCACGGCCCAGGAAGGCACGTCTATCTTCCCGTAAACGCCGGGCGTGTGGCATCAATCAGCGGGGATGGGAACGCAGAGTTCCCTTAAGGTGGGGATTTCAAAGCGGTGGGGTAGCTAGCGGCTGGCCCTGGAGCTTACTTCGCCGTTAACCCGGGCATCATCGCCGGCATAGGCATCGCGGTCGGGCAGGTTCATCAGCTCCCTCACCCTCTCGATGTGTACCAGCAGCCGTTTACCCTCGGCGGTGGGCTGGTAGGTACGGCGTCCCTTGACACGCGCGTCCTCTTTGAGCAGGCCCTTCTCCAGGAGAAATGGCAGGTAGCGCTGCGCCTGAGAGAAGCACAGGTCACAGCCGTACATGATATCCGTCTTCTTGGTGTGGCCCAGGCGGAGGATGTCGGCAATAATCTCGATGTTGGAACGCCTAGTATCCACAGCCACCTCCCACGCTATCGAGGGAAGGCGCAAGGCGAGTGGAGCCGGCCGCCGGTGCCTTTACCCGGCGCTCCTCCAGGAAGAGGTCGAGGTCGGCAGGCAGCACCCGGTAGTTGCGCCCCAGGCGCACCGCATGGAGCTTGCCGCCCCGGATATAGTCGTACACCGTCAGGATATGCACTTGCAGTATCTCGGAGACCTGTTCCGGTGTCAGTAGCTGTTTATTCTCTGTCATCACGTTTCTCGTTGCTGGCAATTACTGCCTGCATAAGTCATCTAACGTCATAATAGACCAGAATTGTGCCCGGTAAAAGCCAGTATGTTCTGATGGCGGGTTCTAGAACAGTTGTCTTTGGGGGCAGAAAAGAAGAGAGGCGCCACGGATTGTCCATTTCACCCGTAACGCCTTGAGTGTCAGCCGATGCGGCCGCCGCGCGAAGGCCTCTACAGCCGGCGGGACCTACCGGTTCTCCAGCTGTAGCAACAGCCTTACTGCGGCCAGCGGTATACGCCGGTCCCTTCTGGGGCCGACCCTGTAGGAACGCAGAACCCCCCGCTCGGTCCAGATGCGCACCGTGTTGGGATGGACACCGAGGAGATTGGCGACATCTTTCACCCGCAGCAGGTCCTCATCAAGGGCATCGACACTGCCAATCGGCTGCGCCGGCTGCGTATCTAAATCGTCGTGTCTGGATACCAAGGGTCTATACCTCCGCAGACTGATTTTCCTGCTACTATAGACTGTAGCTTATGAGGCGTACCCCCGGCTAGTTACCGAAATACAGAAAATTAGTCTATAGGCAATAGTAAGTAAAGGGGGATATGGTAAGTAATGGTTAATTGACAATCTCGTCAAATCACGTATATTTATGAATTAGGATATAAATACCTTAAGGCAAGCGCCCCGGCCCGCTTACTGCCGGTGTGGGAAGCGCAGGTTGATGAGCCAAAAAAGGAGGCCGAGACTCATGGATGTAAACGAGCTAATACAATCGCTCAGCGGCGAGGCCGGCCGGGCAGCCGCCGGACCGTCCGGCGATACCAGGATTGACCCCGCCAAGTCCGGCAAGACCTATGTCACCCGGCAGGAAATTATGGAACTGCGGCGCGACCTCTGCGAGCTGCTGGGGCTCCTCCTTAATCTCCACGTTACCTCTTCACTGGATGTTGAAGTCCCCTACATGGATATCTACCTCAACTAAATTTTAACCGGCTTATAAACAATCGGGCCAGGTCTCCTCTGTGTCAGCAAGGAGAGCCTGGCCTTTCTTGTTGGTATTTGCTTGATTAGGGGTCGAGGAGTATCAATCTGTTCACCTGGGACTCCAGCGTGGCCACCTTCATCTCCAGCCGGGCCACCCTGTCTTTCAGGGTGGCTACCTGCTCCTTGAGCTCTGTCTGGCTGCCCTCCAGGGAGGCGAGGCGGGAGGCATAGGTGTGTATATCCTGCTGCACGGTGCGTATCTGACACTCCAGGGCTATAATCTTGCGGTCGACTTCGCCGCGCATGGAATCTATCTGCTGCTCGATGCGCCGCATGTTGTTCTGCCCTTCCTGCTGGATGAGCTGCATGGTGCGCTCCAGCCGGCTGACTTCATCGGCGGCGCGCCGCTCTACCCGCTGAATCTCGTTCTGCAGGGAGAGTATCTTGGCATTGGCGTTCTGTTCCACCCGGCTCATGGTGTCCTCGAGGCGCTTCCTCTCCTTGGCCGCCTCGGACTCCACGGCGGAGATGCGGCACTTGAGTTGCTCTATCTTCTGCTCGACGGAATCCTTGATTGACTTGATTTCCGCCTCAAGCTTCATCAGCTGGATGCTCAGGTCGCTCTTTATCTTGGTTATCTCCTGCTCCAGCTTGGTCTGCTCCAGCTCCAGCCGCTGCACGCGGTTCTCCAGCTCGGTGATGCGCTTGGTCATCTCCACCTGCCAGGCCGTGTTTATCGCCGGGCACGGCGCCGGTACTACCGGGGGCGGCGTGGGGCAGCAGCATTGCTCACACTCAGGGCATTCCGGGCAGTCGGGACAGTCCGGGCAATCGGGGCAGTCCGGACAGTCGGGCCAGTTCGGGCAATCGGGGCAGTCGGGCCCGTCCGGCCAGTCGGGCCAGTCCCAACCCGTGCAGCCGCTGCCGATGGCAACGAGGATGCCAACCACGGTCAGCGTGATAAATACAATTAATAGCTTCCTTGATTTTTTAGTTCTCTTCATCTTTTTACCATCCAGATTCTGGCTGTTACCGGTTGTAATTTGTCTACACCAATTTTCGTTGCCGACCACCCCGGCTGTCAATTTCACAGAAGTTCCCGTATTTGCCGCTTTCCTGTCTTATCCTGTGGATTAATTTTATAGAAGTGTTTTCAGGGTGCGTAGAACTATTTTCTAGAACAACGGCACTTTGCGGCGGGCCGCCGCTGATGTAGTTTTGGCATGGAAGCCGGTATCCCCGGTGGGACGAAGGCTTCCCGGAAGAACCTTATTAATATAGACGGGAGGAGCCGAATGGGTGCTATCGCCATGATGCGAATCTGCCGGCGCTGCGGCGGCAACGTCTTCCCGGCGCGCGACGAGGAGGGGGCCTACTTATCCTGCCTGCAATGCGGTGCCGTCTACTACCTCTCCGCCGTGAAGCGAGCGGCGGCCCCCGGCAAGCCGGCCGCCCCCCATCCCGACACCCCCACCACCCACCTCACCCCGCGCTAATCCTAGCCAACCACTGACGCCCGCCAAAACACGCCAGAATACTACTACAGCCCGTCTCAGGCCATCCGTGGCCGTGGCGGGCTGACCTGTATCTGCCCCCGAAGCTGCGGCGAGCCTGCTGGCCCGCCACTCAGCCCCGCACGAAGTGTGTTCCAGAAAAGAAATACACAGGAACCGTGAGAAAAAGGGGGATAGTGTAACTCCCGTTGAATTGACACCGGCACCGCTACCAGTATCTAATGTACTGATGCCTCATGAGTATTCAGAACGGTACCCGTAGCGCACCTTACCGGTTTTACGTGCTCCTGGCCGGGCTGGTTATCCTCGTCGTGGCCGACGGCCTGATAACCGGCTACCTGGTGAACAACGGAATCGCCTCGGAAGGCAACCTCCTCCTGCGTCACTGGGCGGGGGAGTGGTACTTCCCGGTAATCAAGGGACTGGGGGCGCTCCTCTGCGGTCTGCTTATCTGGGATATCTACCGGCGCTGGCCCAAACTGGCCATGGTGAGCAGCACCCTGTTCGTGATAGGCTACGGGGCCATCGTTACGTGGAACTCATGGCTGCTGCTGAGCCACCTGGTCTAGCCGGCGGCTTACCGGCTACTGGAAGCGGTAGCGGAAGGCCACCTGGGCATCCTCACTACCCACATTGAGGAACTTGAAGGCATAGAGACCGGGGTTATACTCGCCTGTTATCGTAAAATCGTTCTTCCCGGAGGACGACTGCCAGGACCGGTTCTCGTCGTTGGGGCCGGCGTACGACCCCTGGATATCCCCCACCGCCGTCCAGCTCCCCTCGAGCACCTGGGAGGCGTCCACCTCAATCTCGATGCGCATCTGCTCGCCGGGGCCGACGGTGGTGTTGGTTTCCTCGTATTCCACCGGCACGAAGATACAGCCGGTCAGCGCCGCCAGCACCGCCAGCATGGCTACTACGGCCAGTAGATAGCTTCTCTTGCCCATCCGGTCTCCTTACCGTCTTGGCTCAATCTTAGTCTTCTCCGGCGGTATAATCAAGCCGGGTGCTGTTTCCTGACCCGGAGCGAGTCCAGGCTGAGGGCCGGCCCCTCCAGACTGACCACCCTCAGGGCGGCCAGCAGCAGCAGCACGTCGAAAATCAGGGCGTCGCGGGAGGTGAGCACCAGCAGGTTGCCGAAGCACTGGGTGCACGGCTCGGTGAGCCCCCTCTGGAGGTTGAAGATATTGGTGACGATAAAGGCCGCGAAGAGGGGCAGGCTGAGGGCGGCGACGAGCCGGGAAAAGAGGCCGAGGATAAAGAGCGCCCCCATGACTACCTCCAGCCAGGGGAGTACCGACAGGGTAGGTTGAATGAGGGGATAGGGCAGCACCTTG
Organism: Dehalococcoidales bacterium; assembly: GCA_034430635.1. GTDB lineage: Bacteria > Chloroflexota > Dehalococcoidia > Dehalococcoidales > RBG-16-60-22 > DAOUEH01. The sequence goes on from DAOUEH010000213.1 coordinate 11,271, forward strand.
AGGCTGGCCACGACACTGACCAGCTCGTGGCCGCCGGTGAGCTTGCCGATGCCGGCCATGAGGAGGACGACGCCGACGGCCGTGCGGATACCGGCATTGAAGTACCGGCTGGCCAGGATTCGCTTCATCAGGCTGAGCGCCGCTTTCACCTTGTACTCACCGTCCGCGTCGTATTTCTCACGTCTTCAAGTGGGAGGCCCATTTCAGGGCGGCCTGATATTATTTCACATCAATTGGGGCGGGGGGAAAAGATACTGACGTCTAGACGATGGTTCTAGGGCGGCGGGGGGAATACTAGTCCCCGATGACGCACTCGACGGTGAGGAAGAGCTCGACCTCCGGCGATACGGGGTCGTTGGTGCGGACGGTGTACCGGAAGCTCTGGTCGCCGGCGACCTCGCGCACCGTGTAAACGATGGAGATACCGCTTGACTGGCCGGGGGATAAGGTCGTGGCACCCACGACGGGTTTGGGCGCTCAGCACCCTTCGACCAGGGACTCGGTGGCTATCTCGCTGATGACCAGGGTGGCGTCGCCATCGTTGTGGAACTTGAACTCGGCGTAGACCTCCTGGCCGGGGTGGGCCGGCCCCAGGTGAATTGAGTTCTCCTCGAAGGAGATACGCGGCTCGCCGGTGGAATCGAACGGGGCGTCCGGGGAGCAGGAGGCGGCGGAGAACAGGGATAGGACAATTACCGCCATAATAGCGATGGCGGCAACGTGTCTTCGGTAATAATAACCGGGTCGGCGCGTGAGCGCTCCGGCTTTCGTCTGAGTTCTGGCGTCAATCATAGGCTGCCCGCTATCTCCCCCATAGATAATTTTATTACACCGGCGGCCGGTGCGCAATACGGGGAGGAGAAACGTTTATCCCAGCGAGATAACGCCGATGCTGAGCATGACGGCGGCCGCCACCAGGGCCAGGGCGATGACGACGTGCTGCCAGCGCCAGCCCCACCCCCAGCGAATCCCCGGGGCCGTCTCGGGCCGGGTCTGGGAGGCTTCCTCAAGCTCGGCCTGGGGGTCGGTAGCGGCGGCCTGGTTGGTACCGTCATCGGTTCCGGTCTCGGGCTCGTTCTCGTCTTCCAGCTCGGCGCGGGGCTCTGTATCGGGCCCGTTATCACAATCGGTATCCGACTCCGCCGGCGTGTCGGCAGCGGGGGCCGGGCGGTGGCGCCGGTAAAAACCGGCGAAACCACCGGGGTCTTTGGGCAGCATGCCGTCGTCCAGTGGCTCATTATCCAGCGGCTCGTCGTCTACCTGTTCGCCGGCAGCCGGTTCGTCGTCGGCGAGGATTAGTTCGTCGGAGTCCGTGGCGATGCCGGAGAGCTCCTTGGCCAGTTCGCGGATGGTCCTGGCCGCTTCGAGCTGCTTGCGGACTTCTTCCATCAGCTCCTCGGCATTGCGGACGGCCTCGTCTTTAATCTGCTGGGCCTCACCCTCGGCCTTCAGCCGGAGCTGCTCCCACATCTCCGTGGAGTGCTCGGCGGCCTCCGCCTCAATTTTCATGTTGTAATCTTCGGCCCGCCTCTTGATGGCCTCGGCGTCGTTGAGGATGCCCTCGGCCTGCTGGCAGGCGTCGTCGAGGATGGCCTGGGCCTTTTCCTCGGCGGCCAGGTGGGCCTGGCGGCGCTGCTCGTAGGCCTGCTCGTCGGCATCGTTGAGGATGCGGTCGGCCTCGGCGGAGGCCCGGTCACGGGCGCTGGTGGCCTCATCCCACTCGCGGTCGACCCGCCTCAGGATTTCCTCGGCCTCGCTGATAATGCCCTGGAGCTCGCTGTCGCGGCGCGGGGCGGGGTAGCCCTCATCGCTGTCCAGGCGGTCGGTCTGCTCGATACGGGAGGAAGATATCCGGTCGTATTCATAATAGGGCTCGGGGTCGGTTACCGCCTCGGCGTGGAGGACGTGCTCGCCCAAATTGAAACCACGGGTCTTCCAGTAGAAGGTCAGCGTCTTGGCGGTCTGCGCCGGGATAATCAGCTCCCGCTCCCCGATGAGGACGTTCTTGGTGTAGTCCTGGAGCACCACGTTGGCCACTTTCTCGTGGTCGAGGTAGTTGGTCACGGTGACATAGACCGGCACCTCGCCGCCCGTCCACACCTTGCGCTGGGCCTGTATGCCGGTGACCTTCACCGCGCCCGCCGTCCGGCCCTCGCCGGACTCTACAAAATTGTGGTACGACACGGGACGGTTGTACTCCTCTCGGGGGGCGCTATCGGTAATCTCTACTCTGCATCTCATAATTCTGTCTCCTGTAAACTCCGGTGATACCTCCACCCCTCCACTATTGAAATTACTCTATCGGCGGGTTTTTTCCTAGTGGCTCTAATACAGACCTTTACTCTAGAGTAAGCGTCAACGGCGGCGGGGGGTATACGGGGAGGAGACAAACGAAAGCCACGGTAATCCCGTGGCTTCAGAATGAGATGCTTTTAAAAATGATTAAGGCGCAGGCAGATTTGCCTGCGCCCGGTAAGGGACCTATTTAATATGCTCTGGAATGATTATTTGGCGGCGGCTATTCGTCCAGCAGCTCCAGGAGCTGTTTGGAGCGCTCCTGGGCGTCGTTGGTGGCCTCGTTCCACGATTCCGCCATGTGCTGCGGCATACAGGCGACGAAGGCCCGCAGCATGTCCTTGATGCTGGTCTTGAGGTCTTCGAACTCGTCGCGGGTGACGTTGGTGCTGGGCTTCTTGTGGTGCTGGGCCATCCCGTAGGCCGGGAAGACGCTGGCGACGAGGTCTCGACTCTCCTCGTCCCCGCGCTCGGTGAGCGTATCGATGCACAGCTCGATAAACTCGGCCCGGCTGAGCTTATCCCGGTTCATATCGATTTTAGCCAGTAGATTTACCGGGACGATAATCATGCTCCTGTCGTTGGTCATTTCCTGTTCTGCCTCATCTCTAGCCTGCATGGCAACCTCCTGGGAAGACACTACGCAGCCGGCGCTCCCAAGCCGCGCCAGCTTCATTTCCATCCTGAAATAATTCTACCCGACGGCTGTGGAATCGCCGGTTCCTAAAATGCCTAAACAGTGGATTTTAGATACAAACCTGATGGAAAGCCGCCGTATCCGGCGCGCGCCCCGGCCGCAAGCTAGCGCGGCATCGCCGAGGCATCCAGCCGTTCGCCCGCCGGGTCCGGCCCGTAGGCGTTCGGCGCGCCGCCGTTCCCCGCCATCCGCTGTACCTCTTCCTTGTCGTTGCAGAAGGCCAGCATGGACTCGCGGGTGATGGTGCCCCGCCGGAACAGCTCCACCAGCGCCTGGTCGAGCAGCACCATCCCATCGCGGGTATTGGTGCGGATGATATTGGGCAGCTGGTAGATTTTCCCCTCGCGGATGAGGTTCTTTACCGCCGGATTGCCCAGCATTACCTCGACGGCGGCCACTCTTCCCAGGCCGTCCGCCGTGGGCAGCAGGGTCTGCGAGACGACGCCCAGCAGCAGCGAAGCCAACCGCGACTGTACCAGGCTGCGCTCGTGAGGGGGGAACAGGTCGACGATGCGCTCCACCGCCTGGCTGGAGCTGGGGGCGTGGCCGGTGGTGAGGATAAGGTGGCCCGTCTCGGCGACGTTGAGCACCGCGGCGGCCGTCTCCGGGTCTCTCATCTCGCCGACGAGAATGACGTCCGGGTCCTGCCGCAGCACGTGCTTCAGCGCCTGGGCGAAGGAGCGGGTATCGCTGCCGAGCTCCCGCTGGCTGATGACGCACTTGCCGCCGGTATAGACGTACTCGATAGGGTCTTCGATGGTGATGATGTGGCGGCACTCGCTGTTATTGAGGTGGTCAATCATGGCCGCCAGCGTGGTCGACTTGCCGCTGCCGGTAGGCCCGGTAATCACCACCAGGCCGCGGGGGCGTAAAATAAGCTCGCGGCAGACATCGGGCAGGCCCAGGTCGGCTATGGAGGCGATTTTGGAAGGCAGCAGCCTCAGGGAGAGCTTGATGGAGCCCTGCTGCCAGGCCACGTTGCAGCGCACCCGGCCGCCGTCGGCCATAGCATAGGCAAAATCCAGCTCCAGCTCGTCCCGGAAGGTCTGGCACTGCTCCGGCGCCGCCAGCTGGGCCAGCGCCGCGTCGATATCCGCCGCCGCCAGCACCTCCAGGCCGTCCGCCGGCGTAAGACTGCCCCGGATGCGCAGCATGGGGGGGCTGCCGGTGATGAGGTGCAAATCGGAGGCCTGCTTTTCTTTGGCCGTATCCAGTAAGGCTACGATATCCATTATAATTCTCCTTCCAGACGGGCCAGGGTGAGAACGAAGTCGAACCTGCCGTCGTCACGGGCAATCCTGGTAAGCTCGAGGACGTCGAAGCGCCCGCTGGCCATGACGTCATCGGCGTAATCCAGGGCGTATATCTCGTCATCGGCGACGCCGTTGACAATCATTTCGCTGCCGATATGGCGGATATCGGTCAGTACCAGGCCGGAAGACAGGCAGTCAAGCAGGAGATACAGATCGCCGTCGATGATGGCCTGGTGACTGTCGAAATTGCTGAGCACGGTGACGAAGGCATCGCGGTTATGCTCGGCCGCGGCCACCTGCTGCTCCAGCTGCACCGTATTCTTCTCCTGTACACGCTGCTCGGCCTGCCGGGTCTGCAGTACCTGGCCGGTGCTCTGAATCTGCTCGCTGAGGGCCTCGTTATCGGCGGCGCGGCCCTGCACCACCACGGCCATCAGCCCGATGGCAGCCACGGCGATGCCGAAGCCGGCGGCGACGAAGTACTTCTTCAGCGAGGGGGGCTTGGGGCGGTGCTCCCCGGGGAGGATATTCAGGTTCACCCGGGAGAGGCCGGGCCCGCCGCCCGGGGCCAGCTTCTTGAGGGCGAGGCCGACATTGACCATGAACTGCCGCTGTACCAGGTCGCGCGGCCACTTCAGCGGCGAGAGCAGCGGCAGGAAGGGTTGGCCTTCCGTATCGCCGCCGAGCATCTTGCATATCTTTAAAATTTCGGTCTGGTCCGCCTCCCCGACGACGAAGATGGGCAGCATGCTCGAGGTCGTATCTTCGCCGCGGGTGGAGTTATAAAACTTGATGGTGCGCCCCAGCTCCTCCCTCACCGAGGTGAGCTTGTCCTGAAGGGTGGACAGCTCGCCGGGGATGTAGAGGCTGCGCACCAGCTGCGGGACGCCGTCGACGAGGAGGACGATATCTATCTCCCGCGAGTGGATATTGACCACCATGACCTTGGGCATCCTTACCGAGGTCATCCGGTTGACCACCCGGGCCAGGGCCAGGGGGGCCAGGTCGATGAGTTCCGCCTTCAAATCGGCGTGCTGGAGGGTCGCCACCATGGCATCCACGGTGTTGCGGGGCACGGCCGTGAGGAACAGCTTCATCTCTTCCTTGGAGGCTTCCAGGGTCTGCCAGGTGAGGTAGAACTGCTCCAGGGGTACCGCCAGTACCCTCTCCGCCTCGTGTTTGACCGCCTCGGGCAGCACGGAGCGGGGCACCGTGGGCAGGGTGATTACCCGGCAGAGGCTGTGGAGGCCGCTCACGGCCACGGTGGCGCGGGTGGCCGGGATTTTCTTGGCGCGGAGGATATCTTTAATCTTGGCGGCGACGCGTACCGGGTCGATGACAACCCCGTCCTTGACCAGGCCGGGGTCCAGCGCCACCTCGGCGTAGTCGCTCACGCACTTGCCGCTGGCTACCAGCAGCCTGAGATTGGCGTCGTTGATATGGATGGTTACCACTACGTTCGCCATGCTAACTACCCTCGTAGGTAAATATTTGCACGTCAATATAGACCGACGGCAGCCGGGGGTTCCCGTCCTCGTCGGTCTCTCCGTCCGCCGGGTCGGGGATATCAAACTGCAGCGAGGTAATGAAACCGGTGGGGTACTGCTGGCCGAAGGCGGCGACGAAATTGACCAGGTCTTCCGTATCGCCCTCAATCTCCACCCGCGCCGCCAGGGCCGAGAACGGCAGGCCGCTGAGGACATCCGGCATCTCGCCGGGGGAGCTGATGGCCAGAATATCCACGCCGGTATCCTCGGCGATATCGAACAGCTCGCGGGCGATGCCGATGGCGTATATCGGCTGGCGCAGCATCTCCTTGGCGTTCTCCAGCTCCAGCTCGGCCGCCTGCTGCCGGTTCTGCATCTCGGTTATATCCGGCGAGACATCGTCGGGGGCCGTCCTGGTGAGTACCGGCTGGATGATGTCCAGCTGCTCGGCCAGCTCTTCCTGCTGCTCGCTGTTGCGGATGTAGACCATCCCCAGGCTGAAGACCATAATCAGCGTGATACCGCCAATCAATAGTACCAGACTCTTGCCACTCAGTTTCATCTATCGCTCCTTGGGGCGGCTACATGACCTGCCCGTACATGGAGTACATCGCCGTCATCAGGGAGATGGCGATAAAGGCCACCACGATGCCGATGAACAGCGTTATCGTCGGCTGGATAAGGGAAATCAGGGAGCGCGTCTTATCGGCGCTCTCCACCTCGTAGCTATCGGCCACCGCCGCCAGGGTGGTATCCAGGCTCCCCGTCTCCTCGCCGACGCGCACCATCTGCACCATCATCGGCAGGAACAGCGGGTTCTTCTTCATCGGCTGGGAGAGCCCCTCGCCCTTAATCATGTCGCCGCGGACCTCGGTAAAGGCCTGGGCGAGCACCCTGTTGCCGCTGCTCTCCACCACCAGCGAGGTGATATCGGGCAGGGGCAGGCCGGCCCGGAACAGCAGCGAGATGGTGCGGCAGGAGCGGGCCAGCTCGTTAAGCAGGGCCACCCGTCCCACGCCGGGGAGCGAGAGTATCATCTTGTCCCACTGGTACTTACCGGCGGGCGTCCGGGTGTATAAGAGCACCAGGCAGACGGCTATGGCCGTGCCGACCGCCAGGTAGATAATATTGGCGCCTATCCAGTCGGTGACGTCGATGAGCATCTGCGTCATCCCGGGGAGCTCCGCCCCCAGCGAGGTATAGAGCTTGGCGAAGGCCGGCACGATGAAGAGCACCAGCACCATGATGACGACCAAGGCCACGACGGAGATGAAAACGGGGTAGGCCAGGGCGCCCTTGATTTTCTTGCGGGTGGCCGCCTCTTTTTCCACGTAGTCGGCCATCTGCCGGAGCACCGTCTCCAGGTTGCCGCTCTGCTCCGCCACGGAGAGCGAGCGCAGGTAAAGCTCCGGGAAGACATCCGCATGCTTGCTCAGGGCCGTGGAGAGCCGGTCGCCGCCGCGCAGGTCGGCGGTTACCTGCCCCAGCACCTTGCCGAAGCGCCGGTTGGATACCTGCGACTGCATTAGCTCCAGGGCGGCGGTCATGCTCGTGCCGGCTTCCAGCAGCAGGGCCAGCTGCCGGGAGAAGAGCACGATGACCTCCGGTTTTATCCGCGAGAAACCCGGCAGCAGCTTATCGAAGCTGAGCGAGAAGGACATCACCTGCTTGACACTCAGCGTGCGAAATCCCTGCTGGGACAGGGCCCGCGCCGCCGCCTGTTCGCTGGCGGCCGTCAGGGTCCCCCTGGCGATCTGGTTATTCGTATCGAAGGCTATATATTGATAATCCATAATGACTAACCCGTGTTATATACCTCCCGCATTACCTCGTCCGGGGTGATGATATCGTCTTTGACCTTGAGCATGCCGTCGCGGCGCATGGTCACCATGCCCTCCTCGATGGCCTGCTGCCTCATCAGGGCCGTATCCACGCCGGAAAGGAGCATGCGGCGAATCTCGTCGCTCATGCGCATCACCTCGAAGAGGGCGATGCGCCCGCGGTAGCCGGTATGGGCGCAGGAGTTGCAGCCCTTGCCGTAGGTAAAGCCCTGGCGCTTCTCACCCATTTCTTCCTCGTAGGCCGTGGCGGCCTCCAGCGGGGGTTCGGTGGTGTGGCGGCAGCGCGAGCAGATGCGGCGCACCATACGCTGGGCGACCACGCCGACCAGGGCCGAGGAGATGAGAAACGGCGGCACCTGCAGGTCGATGAGGCGCGAGAGCGCCCCGACGGTGTCGTTGGCGTGTATCGATGCCAGCACCAGGTGGCCGGTAAGGGCCGACTGCACGGCAATCTCGGCGGTCTCCGGGTCGCGTATCTCCCCCACCATGATGACGTTGGGGTCGTGGCGCATAATGGAGCGGAGACCGGCGGCGAAAGAGATGCCGGCGCGCACGTTTACCTGAATCTGGTTGATGCTCTCGAAGGAGTATTCCACCGGGTCTTCGATGGTGACGATATTGCGGCCGTGGCGGTCGAGCGAGTTGACCGAGGCGTAGAGCGTGGTCGTCTTACCGGAGCCCGTCGGCCCGCTGACCAGCACCATCCCGAAGGGGAGCCGCAGCATGTTCTGGTAGCGCCCCAGGTTGGAATCCGAGAAACCCAGCTCGTTCAGGGAGAGGGCGGCGAAGGACTGGTCGAGGATACGCAGCGTGGCCATCTCGCCGCTTACCGTGGCCAGGGTGGCCACCCTGATATCGATATCCGCCCGGCGGCTCTTGACGGAAAACTGCCCGTCCTGCGGGCGGTGGTCGGCGATATTCATGTTGGCTAAAATCTTGATTCGGGAGATAATGGCGGCGTGGGCGGTGAGCGGCAGCGACATCGTCTCGTGGAGGACGCCGTCGATGCGGTAGCGCACCCGCAGCCGGTCTTTCTCCGGCTCGATGTGGATATCCGAGGCGCGGGCCTTGACGGCCTCGTCGATGATGAGGTCGAGGGCCTTGACGATGGGCCCGCTCGAGGCCGAGTCGGACTCGGCCTTGACCGGCGCCGGCTGGGCCGGGCCCGCCACCCTGAGGAACTCACCTATATCGCTGTGCGCCCCGTAGCTGCGGTCGATGGCCTGCTGTATCTCTTCCTCGGCGGCCACCACAGCCTCCACGCTGAGGCGTGTCAGGGCCGCCAGGGCGCTCTGGGCCAGGATATCGTCGGTGCTGGACATGGCCACGCGCAGGCAGTTATCGACTACCTCCAGCGGCATCGCCTTGTACTTGCGGGCAATCTGTTCCGGTATCAGCCGCATTGCCTCCGGCTGAATTTCGCAGGTATTGAGGTCCAGCCCGCCAATATCGGCGCTCTCCGTCTTCGCCATGGCACCACCTTAATTTACTTAACTGATATTACAAAATCCTTCATATATAGCTTGCTTCAAAACGCGCCATTTGTCTTGTTGCCTTTCTCCATAACTATGTTCTAGCGTGATACGAAAACGCGCGAAAACAGCAGATGCTTTGAGCTATTGCCCGATGGTTGCGTTTAACCTCACCCCCTTTGATTTTAATATCACCCCCATCCCCCTTTATCCCCCTTCCCCTAGGGGAAGGGGGAAATAAATAAAGAGGGGCTAATGCCCCTCTTAAACTCCCCGTATTTATGAAACCTAGCCAGCGCCCCTCTTCGCGGGCTATTCCCCTTTAGCCC
>DAOUEH010000214.1:0-5030 GCA_034430635.1 Dehalococcoidales bacterium
TTTCCCGCCCGACCCACCCCTTATCATCGGCGGCTTATCTCGAAGCTGGTTTCCCCTCACCCCGCGATTTAGGGGCTAAGCCGCGGATGCGCCGAGGGCGGCCTGGGTGGGAATAGATAACACCGAAAAGGGGATGGGAGGGGGCGAGATTGACCCCACCTGATGGCAGGATTATTATAAAAATAGCATGACCGACTTGAACGAAAGAATCGCCACCCTGGCCGGCTGGATAAAGGAATCCGAATACCTGGTGGTCTTCACCGGCGCCGGTATCTCCACCGAGTCTGGCCTGCGCGATTTCCGCGGCCCGGACGGCCTCTGGACGCGCCGCGAAAAGGGCCTGTCCACCCCTCACCAGGACTTCACCGATGCCGAGCCCAACGCCGGTCACCGGGCCATCACCGAGCTTCAGGCCCTGGGCAAGCTGGCCTTCCTCGTCTCACAGAACGTGGACAACCTGCACCTCAAGGCCGGCATCGACCCCGAAAAACTCGCCGAACTGCACGGCAATCTCACCAAGGTACGCTGCGCGAAGTGTGATTTCAAGATGGACAGAGTCGAAGGGGAGCGGGAGTGCCCCCTCTGCGGCGGCGAGCTGGTCTCCACGGTGGTGAACTTCGGCCAGTCGCTGCCGGAGAAAGACCTGGCCGATGCCTACGAGCACTCGCGCCGGTGCGACCTCTTCATCGTGGCCGGGTCGTCCCTGGTGGTCTACCCGGCGGCGGACATGCCCCGGGTGGCCCTGGAGGCGGGGGCCAGGCTGGTCATCATCAACCGGGGGGAGACCCCCTACGACGAGTACGCCCACCTGCGCTTCGAGGAGGCCACCGGCGAGGTTCTGCCGCCGGCGGTGAAGCTGCTCAAAACACTCTAATCGTCCTCGCGGAACTCGTAGACGGTGCTGGACCAGATGTCCCGGACAACGGTCTTGAGGACGGGCTGGCGCGGGTCCGGGATATCGAGCTGGGGCGGGAGCCGGGGTGTTTTCAGCCTGGCGATGAAGTCGCACTGTTTACGGGCGGTCTCGATGGCTTCCTTCGAGCCCCCAAAGACGAGGTAATCCAGCTGCTTCAGGTACGGTTCCAGTTGCTCGCGGGCGCGCCGGCAGAGGCGGGTGATGAAATACTCGATTTGCTTATCGCGGTGGCGCTCGAAGCGGTGCGCCGACGAGCCGCCCTGGCGGTGGCGGCCGTGGACATTGCCGGTGCCGACCTTGCTGGTAACGAGCTTGTCTCCTTTGGCCACGCCGACGGCGAAGGCCCCCAGGCGCACCAGGATGAAGCCGACCAGGTAATCATGCGAGAGCATGTCCCGGAGGGTCTTGACGTCTATCTCCGGGGTGATGCAGGACTCCGTGACCGGGAAGGGCGGCTGAATGAGAAAACCTTGCTCCTCCGGTCCGAACACGGCGATGGCGCCGCTGTGCGATTTCTCGGCGTGGTATTCGCAAGTGCCGATGGCCCCCGGCCGGGCGGGCAGGTGTTTGAGGTGACCCTTGATATCTTCCGGCGTGGCGCCGGCCTTGAGCGAGACGGTCACGTGACCGGCGGACGAGCCCGTTTCCAGACTATCCAGCCAGGCCAGCATGCGGTCGCGGGTGTAGACGCGTTTCTGGGGCGCTGCGGTCATAGTTTCACCACCGTGGCGCCGTCGCCGCCTTCATCGCGCTCCCCGGCCCGGAAGGATTTGGCCAGGGGATGATTGGTGAGAAACTCCCGCACGATGCTGCGCACCGTGCCGGTGCCGATGCCGTGGATGACGCGCACCTCGGGCAGGCCCGCCCGGGCGGCGTCGTCGAGGTACATGTCCAGCTCCGGCTCTATTTCGTCGGCGCGCTTGCCGCGCAGGTCGATCTGCCGGGCTACCGCCGGGGCGGCCGGCTGCGTACCCGCCGGGGCGGGCGCCTCCGGGGCCGCCGTCTTGACGACGCCGGCCATATTCAGCCGCATCTTGGTCCTGCCCGCCTGCACCTCCACCTCCCCGGTATCGGCCAGCACGGCCAGCACCGTGGCCGTCATCCCGGCGTCCTTGAGGCGCACCGTATCTCCCACTTTGATAGTCTCATCTTCGGTCTCTCGCTGGTCGGCGACGTGGGGCTGCCAGTCGGGGCTGTCGATACGCTCGCGCACGGCGGCCAGGGCCTGGCGGGCCTCCTTGAGGCTGGCGGCGCTCTTCTCTTTACGCAGGTCGGCGGCCGCCTGGCGAATCTCCCTGTGGAGCTCGGCGGCCTCCCGCACGATTTTATCGCGGGCCTCCTGAATGGCCAGCCGCTCCTCGCCCTGGAGGCGCTTCAGCTCTTTTTCCAGTTCCTGATTACGCCGGGCCAGGTCGTCCTGCTCCTTTTTCAATCCATCCTGCAACGACGCCGTTCGCTGCTTTTCCTCCATCAGGTTGGCCAGCAGGTGCTCCAGCTCCTGACTGCCCCCGGCGAGCATGCCCTTGGCGTCGGTAATAATCTCCGGGGGCAGGCCCAGGCGGGCGGCCGTGGCCATGGCGTTGGAGCCGCCGGGGATACCGACGGTGAGATGATAGGTGGGCGCCAGCGTGACCGGGTCGAACTCCAGCGAGGCGTTCTCCAGCCCCGCCGTGGCGTGGGCGAAGGCCTTTAGGTCGCTGAAATGGGTGGTGGCCACCGTCATCGTCCCGCTGGATAGGAAATGGCGCAGGACGGCCCGGGCCAGGGCCGAGCCCTCGGCGGGGTCGGTGCTGGTGCCCAGCTCGTCGAGGAGCACCAGGCTCTTGCCCGTGGCCCCCCGGATGATGCGGACGATGTTGCCCATGTGCCAGCTGAAGGTGGAGAGGGTCTGCTCGATGGACTGCTCGTCGCCGATATCGGCATAGACGCTGTCGAAGAGGGGCAGTTGGCTCTGGGGGGCGGCCGGGATGGGCATGCCCGCCTGCGCCATCAGGCTCAGGAGACCGATGGTCTTGAGCGTCACCGTCTTGCCGCCGGTGTTGGGGCCGGTAATAACCAGTAGCTTGAAATCCCGCCCGATTTCCACCGAGAACGGCACGGCCTTGTCCCCCAGCAGGGGATGGCGGGCGTCGGCCAGCTTGAGGTGGCCGTTCTTCTGCCCCGGCGGGACGACGACCGGCTCGGCTGCCTTCATCCTTTGGGCGTACCTGGCCTTGGCCAGTATCAGGTCGATTTCGGCGGCCAGCTCAATGGAGCGGGCGATGTCGTCCTGGTGGGCCCCCACCTCGGCGCTGAGGAGGCGCAGGATACGCTCGATTTCGTGCCGCTCCTCGATGACCAGCTCCCGCAGGGCGTTGCCCAGCCCCACCGTGACCGTCGGCTCGACGAAGACGGTGGCGCCGGTGTTGGAGATATCGTGGACGATGCCCTTGACTTCGTGGCGGCACTCCATCTTGACCAGGATAACGTAGCGCCCCTCGCGCTCGGTGACGATGTCTTCCTGCAGGATGCGCGTCCCCCGCGGCGAGCGGACGATGCCCTCCAGCTTCTCCAGGATTTGCGTACGCGTCCCCCGCAGTTGCTGGCGGATGTCGGCCAGGGCTGGCGAGGCCGTATCAAGGACTTCCCCGGCGGGGTCGAGGCAGGCGGCGATGTCCTTCTCAATCTGTCTCAGCTCGGCGATGCCCTCGCCGAGCTCCCAGAGCCGGGGAAAGTCCCCGGCGATGCTCTTCAGGTAGCGGCGCAGCTCGTGGAGGGCGGCCAGGGTCTGCTGGACTTCCAGCAGCGAAAGCGGCTCCAGCATGCCTTCCAGGGCCGCCAGCCGCGCCTTCTCGCGGATATCCAGCACGTCCCCGACGGAGAAGCCCCGGTCCAGGTTCAGGAGCGAGCGCGCCTCGGCGGTCTGCCGGAGCCAGAGCGAGACGGCCTCGTAGTCCGGCCGGGGCGTCAGCCCCTCGGCCAGCTCCCGGCTGGCCGAGAAAGAGGTGTAGCCGGCCAGTATCTCCCGGATGCGGGGGAACTCCAGCATCTCCAGGCTCTTGGCGTCCATAACGGCTCTATTATAGCACGAGTGATTTATTCACCTCACCCCTGCATAGAAATAAAAAGAGGGGCTGGCGCCCCTCTTGGACTCCCGCGATATCGATATTTAGTCGGGCGGCGCGGCGGCGGGCACGGTGAAGGTGAAGGTGCTGCCCCGGCCGGGCTGGCTCTCGGCCCGGATGGTGCCGCCGTGGGCCTCTACCAGCCGCTTGGCGATGGTAAGCCCCAGCCCGCTGCCGCCGGTGACCCGGGCGCGGGACTTATCGACGCGGTAGAAGCGCTCGAAGATGAGCGGCAGCTCCGCCGCCGCGATACCCTCGCCGGTATCGCTGACGCTGACGCTTATCTGGTTTTCAGCGGCGCGGGCCGCCACGGTTATCTTGCCACCCCGGCCGGTATGCGCCACGGCATTCTCCAGCAGGTTATGGAGCACCTGCTTGACGCGGTGGGCGTCGACGGCGGCTTTGGGCAGCCCCCGGGCGAGCCGGGTGGTTAAGCTCAGGTCGCGGGCGGCGGCCTTGGGTCTGACGGCCGTCACGGCCTCCTTAATCAGCCGGGTGATGTCCTCCGTCTGGATAATCAGCTTCAGCTCGCCGGCGTCGGCCAGGCTCAGCTCCTGCAGGTCGTCGATGAGCCGCGCCAGCGTGGCCACCTCCTCGTCGAGAGATTTGATGACGTCTTCGTCCGGCTTGATGACGCCGTCGCGGATGGCCTCCAGATAACCGCTCAGGTTGGAGAGGGGCGTGCGCAGCTCGTGGGCGATATCGGCCACCATGTTGCGCCGCAGCCGCTGGGTGTGCTCCAGGTCGTCGGCCATGGAGTTGAAAGACCGGGCCAGCTCGCCCAGCTCGCCCCTGGCCTCGGCATCCACCCGGTGGGAGAAATCGCCCCGGCCGAAATGACGGGCGGCGCTGGTGATGGCCTTGACCGGGGCCAGGATGCGCCGTGAGAGGAAGAAGGTGAGCAGGATGGCGATGACGATGGCGATAAACCCTCCCCAGAGGAAGAAGCTGCCCATGCTGCGATAGGTGATGTCCAGCGAGGCGCCGGCGATATCCGGCGATTCGCCGGG
>DAOUEH010000215.1:0-5481 GCA_034430635.1 Dehalococcoidales bacterium
ACTAAATTCCGAATTAGGCAAGGACATTGGAAAGATATTTATTCAAATATTACTCGTGCTATTTGATTATCAGCATGAATTGGTTATTCTCATGACTAACGCCGAGATTGCCGCCGTTTTCGAGGACATCGCCGCCAGGCTCCGCCTCAGGAAAGACAATATCTTCAAGATACGGGCCTACGAGAAGGTCGCCCGGTCTATCCGGGCGCTCGAAACGCCCGTGGCGCAGCTGGCCGCCGCCGGGCGGCTGGGCGAAATCCCCGGGGCCGGCGAGGCCATCACCAGGAAGATTACCGAAATGGTAGCCACCGGCAAACTGGCCTACTACGAGAAGCTCAAGGCCGAGACCCCGGAGCACACTGTCGCGGCCGGGGGTTCGGGATGATGACCGGAGCGCAGACGGCCGACCTGGAATATGTCTCTCCCGGCGACGGCGAGGCCATCCAGCACTTCAAGCAGGCCCTGGCCGGCGGGCAGCACTGGTACCGGGCCCTGCTGGGGGCGATGGGGCTCTGGGTCAGCGCCGGGGAAGTACGCCAGGGGCGCCGTTACCAGTATCTCATCGACGGCGAGGCCTTCGACTGGCTGCTCCTGGCCGAAAGGCTCTGCGAGGCGGCCGACGGCCTCCTCCCCGAGGACGAGAAGGACGCCCTGCTCTTTCGCGGCTTACCCCCGCTGGAGCTGAGCGCCGCCGAGGTCAAGGGGCTTATCGGCGAGCGCAAGTACGGCCAGTACCTCAACTATTTTTACGGCGTTACCGTGGAGGAGGCCCTGCTGCTGGCGGTACAGGGCGAGATAGAAAAAGAGCGGCGGGTGGGGGGCCTGCGCAGCGCCCGGGATTCCACCGGCGAGTCCTACCGGCGGATTTACGAGGCCAGCCGCGACGATTTGCTGGGACGCTTCCGGCAGGAGAAGGGGTATACCCGCCTCAAGTCCACCAGCCTGGACGAGCTCAAGGAATTTACCTACTGGCTTTTCAAGTACCGGCTCAAGCGGTGTGAAAAGGCCAAGATTGCCAGCGATACCCGGAAGGCGCTGGATTTCCTGCGGCGCCAGTGGCGTCAGCGTGGTGTCGGCAGGGTGCTGGCCGCCGATTTCGCCCCGGACGACCGGGACTGACGAAATTGTCACGGCGATGCGTCCTTCATCTGTGAAGGACGACAATGCAATCTCTTCATCGTCGGTTCGGATTGCTTCGCTTCGCTCGCGATGACATTGTTACAGGCTACTCGTTGGTGGTGCCTTCCGGCGCCCGCACCAGGAGCACCGGCACGCCGGCCCCGCGCAGCACCTTATCCGTAATGCTGCCGAAGGCAAGGCGGCGCAGGCCGGAGCGGCCGTGGGTGGACATGGCAATCAGGTCTACCTTGGTTTTGTCGGCGGCCTTGAGTATCTCCTCGGCGGCGTTGCCGGAGCTGACCATCGTCTTGACGGTGATTTGCTTCATCTGCAGCGCCTTGCCGGTCTTCTCAAGGTAGTTCACGACCCTCTGCCTGATGAGCTTGATCTCTTCTTCGGTATAGGAGACCGGGGCGCTCGCCTCCCCGACGACCACCCAGTGCCGCAGCAGCGTGATTACCCCCAGCAGGGTGATTTCCACGTGTACCTCGGGCGGGCACTTGGTGACGAGCTTCTTAATGACGGGTATGGCCGCTTCGCCGACCCTGGAGCCATCCAGCGGGACGAGGATGGTTTCGAACATGGCCGCACCTCCTAAAACCTGGCGCTTTGTTGCCTCAGTTTCTCCAGCTTGTCTTTCAGAGTATAGAGCCTTTGCCTCTCCTTTGCAACGACGGCCTCCGGCGCCTTGGTGAGGAAGGCTTCATCCTGCAGGCGGGCTTCCAGCCGGGCGCACTCGGCGCCGGTCTGGGCCAGCTCTTTCGCAAGCCTTGCTCGCTCCGCCTCCAGGTCTACCATGCTGGCCATGGGGATGACCACCGTGGCCGCGGCCAGTGGCAGCACCAGGGTGTTATCGTCGGCGGCGGCCGGCGGCTCGCCCTCGCGGAAGGCGGGGTTGGCCCGCGCCAGGGCCTTGATGGCCGGGGTGTGGGCGGAGACGTCGGCTTGCCCGGTGTTGGTATGGACGTGGGCCTCGACCCAGCGGCCGCTCGCCACCTTGTACTGCGCCCGCACGTTGCGGATGGCGCGGATAATCTCCGTCACGGCGTCCATCTCGGCCTCGGCGGCCGTATCGCAGGCGGTCTCGTCGGCGATGGGGTAGGGGGCTATCATGATGGATTCGTCCGTCATACCGGCGGCACGGGCCTTGAGGTTCTGCCACAGCTCCTCGGTGAGGAAGGGCATGTAGGGGTGCAGCAGCCTCAGCGCCGCCTCCAGCACGTGCACCAGCACCGGCAGGGGAGAATTATCGCCCTCGTTGAGGCGTATCTTTGCCAGCTCGATGTACCAGTCGCAGTACTCGCCCCAGAGGAAATCGTGTATCTGCCGCTGCGCCTCGCCGAACTGGAACTCCTCCATCAGGTGCGTCACGTTGGCGATGGCGCGATTCAAACGCGAGAGAATCCAGCGGTCTTCCAGCGGCAGGCTGCTGCGGTTGATTTTCAGGTCTATCTCCTCGCCGGGGGGGATGCTCCGGATGACGAAGCGTGCCGCGTTCCAGAGCTTGTTGGCGAAGTTGCGGCCGGCCTCCATCTTCTCGGTGGAGAGGCGCGAGTCGTTGCCGGGGGAGGTGCCGGTCGTCAGGGCGAAGCGCAGGGCGTCCGTGCCGTAGGCGGCCATCAGGTCGAGGGGGTCGACCACGTTGCCCCTGGTCTTGCTCATCTTGACGCCCTTGTCGTCCCGTATCAGGCCGTGCAGGAAAACAGTATGGAAGGGGATTTCCCCGGTGTTCTCGATGCCCAGCATAATCATGCGGGCCACCCAGAAAAAGAGGATTTCGTAGCCGGGGTTCATCACCGTGGTGGGGTAAAAATAACGCAGGTCTTCGGTATCGTCCGGCCAGCCCAGCGTGGAGTGCGGCCAGAGGCCGGAGCTGAACCAGGTGTCCAGCGTGTCCGGGTCCTGCTCGATGTTGGCCGAGCCGCACTTGTCACAGGCCTGGGGCGTGTCCACCGCCACCGTCAGCCCTTCGCAGTCCTGGCAGTACCAGATGGGTATGCGGTGGCCCCACCAGAGCTGGCGGGAGATGCACCAGTCGCGGATATTCTCCATCCAGTTGAGGTAGACCTTGATGAAGCGCTCCGGCAGGATGGTGATGCGCCCGTCCTTGACCGCCGCGATGGCCGGTTTGGCCAGGGGCTCGATTTTGACGAACCACTGCCGGCTGGCGATGGGCTCGACGATGGTATGGCAGCGCTCGCAGTGCCCGACGGCATGGCTGTAGTCCTCGGTCTTCACCAGCTGCCCGGCCTTTTCCAGGTCGGTCAGGATGGCCTCGCGGGCGACGTACCTGTCCAGGCCGTTATAGGGGCCGGCGTTCTCGTTCATGGTGACGTCGTTATTGAGGATGTTAATCAGCTCCAGGCCGTGCCGCTGGGCTATCTCGAAGTCCACCGGGTCGTGGGCGGGGGTCACCTTGACGGCGCCGGTGCCGAACTCGGGGCTGACGGCCTCGTCGGCGACGATGGGTATCTCGCGGTTGACGGCGGGCAGCCGCACCTTCTTGCCAGCCATGCCCCGGAAGCGCTCGTCTTCCGGGTTGATGGCCACGGCCGTATCGCCCAGTATCGTTTCCGGGCGGGTGGTGGCCACGGTGATGAATCTATCGTTCTCGCCCACCACCGGGTATTTGACGTACCACAGGTGGCCTTTCAATTCCTGGTGTTCTACCTCCAGGTCGGAGAGGGCCGTGCCGCAGCGCGGACACCAGTTGATGATGCGCTCGCCGCGGTATATCAGCCCCTTGTCGTAGAGGCGCTTGAAGGTAATGCGCACCGCCCGGGTGGCGACTTCGTCCATGGTGAAGCGCAGGCGCGTCCAGTCGCAGGAGACGCCGAGTCTGGTGAATTGCCTGGTGATGGTATCGCGGCACTCGGCCACCCACCGGTACATCCTCTCCAGGAACTTCTCCCGCCCCAGGTGGTGGCGGTCGATGCCCTCCTTGGCCAGCTCCCGCTCGATGACGACCTGGGCGGCGATGGCGGCGTGGTCGACGCCGGGCAGCCAGAGGGTGGGCTCGCCCTTCATGCGGTGCCAGCGTATCATGGCGTCCTGGAGGGCGGCTTCCAGGGCGTGGCCCAGGTGCAGCTCGCCGGTGACGTTGGGCGGCGGCATGGTGATGACGAAGGGCTTTTTCTTCTTATCTATTTTGGGCGTGAAGTAGCCCTTTTCCATCCAGAAATCGTACCACCTGGGCTCGACCTTGCCCGGCTCGTAGGCCTTGGGCTTGTCGGGATTGCCTGAGGATTTCCTCATGAGTTTACCTTTCTATTATTGTTTGGGAACCTCACCCCCTGTGTCCCCCTCTCCTTACGAGGCAGGATGAAGGAGAGGGGGAGGTTTAGGGAGAGGGGCTAATGCCCCTCTCGGGCACTCCCCACTACTTTACAATTTTAAGGTTATATTTGCTCTTTGTCTCAATTTCCGAAATACATATTGTAACACCTGCTTGAATTTGACGATTGTTATCGAACAATTCACGTAAACTCTTTTCACCCTTTATATTTCCGAGGGACTTTGAAACGCCAGCGCTACGTACTCGGGCAACAAATACTTCTCCGTCATCTGTAATTAATTTTATCGTTCTTTTTTCGTCTGGAAATAGATTCATGTACTTCTTAGTAATTTTAATATATGGGAACAGAATATAGCCGTCTGTCACTACTATTTCTACGCTAGTTAAAAACCCCGCCACCCTGTCCAGAATCCTCTCCGCCACCTCCCTTTTACTCATCAGAGGCAGTTCTTCCACCTTGCCGCTCTTATCTATAATAGTTACTTTATTCGTATCCACGTCAAAGCCGCTGTCGGGGGCGGTGATGTCGTTGGCCACGATGAGGTCGAGCTTCTTGGCGGCGAGCTTCTTTCGGGCGTTGGCGAGCACGTTATCGCTTTCGGCGGCGAAGCCCACTTTGACGAAATCACCCTTGACCTCGCTCAAGATATCCGGCGTCCTGACCAGCTCGATGGTGAGGCTGGCGGCGGCCTCTTTTTTAATCTTGGCCTTGGCGGTCTGTTTGGGGCGGTAGTCGGCCACGGCCGCCGCCATAAGCAGGGCGTCCGCCTTCTTGACGGCCACGGCCACGGCCTTTTTCATCTCCGCCGCCGTCCGCACCTTAATGACCGTAATTCCGGCGGGTTCGGGCAGGGAGGCGGGGGCGGTAACCAGCGTCACGGCGGCGCCGCGGTCGCGGGCGGCTGCGGCCAGGGCGTAGCCCATGCGGCCGGAGGAGCGGTTGCCGATATGGCGCACCGGGTCGATGGGCTCCCGGGTGCCCCCGGCGGTAACGACGATGTGCTTGCCTTCTAAATCATGTTTTTGTCCCAGCACCCGCTCGACGACGGCTAGTATCGCCGGGGTAT
>DAOUEH010000216.1:0-5956 GCA_034430635.1 Dehalococcoidales bacterium
CGCCCGTTCTTCAGCGTGACGGATTGAGGATTTTTAATCTCAACCTTTCTCCTGCACTTCATGCAATATGCCTGCATTTCCACACCTCCTTGGTATCCTGACCCGAAGCGTAACAAACCCGAAGGGGTTTGTCAATAGATAAATTCTTGAAAACGATAAATTTTTTCTCAGGTGCTGCCGGCACCCGCCGCGACGATGCGGTTTGCGAAAGATGGCGGCGCCAAGATGGCCCAAACCTGAAGCGCTGGCCGGGATTTACCGCGCATTCGCATCTACTGCGGTATCTGCAACGATACGATGGAGAGGGCGATGAAGATGACGGCCAGGGCGATGGTAAGCTGAAAGAGGGTCTTCTCCACGCCCCGCTTGGTGCGGAAGACCGTATCCGCCTGGCCGAAGATGCCGCCGAGGCCGCCGCCCCGCACCTGGAGCAGCGAGACCATTATCAGGGCTACGGCGACTACTATCTGAGCTATATATAAATAAGTTTCCATCCGGTACTCCAACCGCCGGTTACGGGGGCCCGGCGAGCCTCTGCTTGAGCACCTCGCCGGCCAGCTGCGGGTTGGCGCGGCCCCTGGTGGCCTTCATCACCTGCCCGACGAGGAATTTCAGCGCCGTCTCTTTCCCGGCTTTATAATCGGCGACGGGCTGCCCATTAGAGTTTATCACCTCGGCCACGATTTTCTCAAGCTCCCCGGTATCGCTTATCTGGCTGAGGCCGCTCCCTTTGATGATTTCGTCGGCGGACTTGCCGGTGCGGAACATTTCCTCCAGGACGGACTTGGCCGTGGCGGCGTTAATCTGGCCGTGCGATTGGGCAATCAGCCCGGTCAGGGCCTTCGGGTTTACCTGCTGCCCGAACCTGTCAATATCGATATTGTTGGCGTTCATGATGCGCGTCGTCTCGCCGAGGAGCCAGTTGCTTATCTCCTTGGGCGTGACCTCCCCACCCGCCTTGACGCCCGCCTCGAAGTAGTCGGCCAGGGCCTTGGTGCCGGTGAGCAGGTCGGCGTCGTAGCGCGGCAGGTCGTAGGCCGCCATGAAGCGGTCGCGCCGCGCCTCGGGCAGCTCCGGCAGTTTCGCTCTGACTTCTTCGACCCACTCCCGGCTGATGGCCAGGGGCGGCAGGTCGGGCTCGGGGAAATAGCGGTAGTCGTGGGCGTACTCCTTGCTGCGCTGGGAGACGGTCTTCCCCTTGGCCTCCACCCAGCCCCGCGTCTCCTGGACGAGCTTCTTGCCCTCCCCGACGGCCTTGGTCTGGCGCTTGACCTCGTACTCCATGGCGAGAAACACCGCCCGGAAGCTGTTCATGTTCTTCACTTCCACCTTGGCCCCGAACTCCTTGCTCCCCTCCGGCCGCAGCGAGATATTGGCGTCGCAGCGGAAGCTGCCCTCCTCCATGTTGCCGGTGGAGACGCCCAGGTACTGTAAGATGCTGCGCAGCCGTATGAGGTACTGGCGCGCCTCCTCCGGGGAGCGCAGGTCGGGCTCGCCGACGATTTCCATGAGCGGACAGCCGGAGCGGTTGATGTCCACCAGCGAATAGTCGCCCTCCGGGGAGGCGCGGTGCAGCAGCTTGGCGGTGTCCTCCTCCAGGTGGACGCGCGTTATGCCGATGTCTCTCCGCTCCCCGTCCACCTCGATGGCGAGGTAGCCTTTCTGGCCGATGGGGGCGTCGTACTGGGATATCTGGTAGCCCTTGACCAGGTCGGGGTAGGGGTAGTTCTTGCGGTCGAACTTGGTGCGCTCGGATATGGGGCTGTGGAGGGCCAGCGCCGTCATCATGGTGTACTCCACCGCCTGCCGGTTGATGACCGGCAGCACCCCGGGCATGCCCAGGCATACCGGGCAGACGTGGGTATTGGGCGGCGTAGAGGCGTAATCGGCGCTGCAGCCGCAGAACATCTTGCTTTTAGTAAGTAGCTGGGCGTGGACTTCCAGCCCGATGACGGTCTCGTACTTCATGGCTGATTCACTCGTAAAATGGACATATCAAGTATAGCAGCAATGATTATGACTGACAAGGAATAAGGGATATGTTATAATTTTCCCGGTACGCCTGGGGCTGTAGCTCAGCTGGGAGAGCGCCTCCTTTGCAAGGAGGAAGTCAGGAGTTCGAGTCTCCTCAGCTCCACTTTTTTATCGGCTTTCTCTCTGCCCCATTACCTATTTCGGGTCGGTGAAATTTCTGCCGATAATGACGGAATCGAAAGAGGGGGCAAACATGATATGCCCGAACAGAATCGGCTTGTCCACCCTCTTGAAATCCAGGGGGCAATGCGGCACGTTCCCCGGCACATAGACCCAGGTGGTCTTGGTGATGGTATATATTTCCGCTTCGTCACCATCGCCCATGGTGAACTCGACCTCGGCCCCGAATTCCTTGAAATTCATGGGGTCGCCGCCAATAAAATAGAGGATTTCAGCCACGGAATGCCGGTGCCCGTCGGGTATCATTTTAAAGGGGCGGTAAATGGGGCGCAGTACCTGGACCAGCGGCTCGTCCCACCCTTCCACGGGGGCCTTCTGCCCTATCCCTATGTACACCGGCGCATCGGGGGGAGTACCGGGGTGAATGATGCCCCAGGGCTCTTTTAAGAAATATTTTTCGTACTTCTTTTCCGCCATTTCTATCTGCTTCCTTTCTCTTCGGTCAGCCCGCCTACCAGTCCGGCGGGCCTACTTTTTTTTGTTTATCATAAATATCGTTATATAGTATCGTCCCGAAATCCTTCATTTTCTCCCAGCGTTTTTCATCCCGTGGCTCCTCAGGGATGGCCCGGATAAGAGCGTCATGACGCGCCATATACCCGGCCCGGAACTCGGGATGGGTATGGATGAAGAGGTCGTTTCGCTTGATAGCCCGTAACACGCGTTCTCCGGTTTCTACGGGATCCATCATGACATCCTTGAAGTCCTCCGGCATGCGCCGGGGCCGGCCTTCTTGTCCAGGAGGCGGTTGGGGTGGCCAGGTCTCTCCTTCGTTCCTGAGGTGTTCCGGGCGGTTCTCGAAGGAAGACTTGCCCAGGTTGGTGTTCGTCGGCCCGGGAAACAGCACCGAAACACCGATGTTTCTATCCTGAAGCTCCGTGGCCAGACATTCCATCATCCCGGTTACGGCAAACTTGGTGGTGCAGTAGATGGTGGAGTTGGCCGAGCCCGTCAGGCCGCACGTCGAGGACGTGGTGATAATGTGGCCACCCTCGCCGTGCTTGAGGATACGGGGCAAAATAGTCATCACGCCGTTGATAACGCCGCCCACATTGACGCCCAGGCTGTAGTCCCAGCCTTTATAGGTCAGCTTCTCTATCGGGCCGCCGGAGCCCACGCCGGCGTTATTGACAAGTACGTGAATCTTCCCAAAGACCTTCTCCGTTTCGTCGGCGGCCCTGGCGAAGGCGTCGCGGTCGGTGACGTTCATGTTGATAGGGTGCACCTCGCCGCCGTTCTGCTTAAAGTAGTCCATCGCCTCGTCCAGGGCGTCCTGGCGCGAGTCGGCGATGACCACCTTCATGCCGTTTTTAGCGAATACCTTGGCGATGCCGAGCCCGATGCCGCTGGCCCCGCCGGTGAGAAAAGCCACTTTTCCTGCAACATTTTTCATTTTTTCTCCTCGGTGTTTTTGATGTGGGACAAGATATCTACTATAACCGGTAAAGATAAATTTCTTGCTCTGGCTGGATATTATATAGTACCTTATATAGAAATAATCCACAACGCGACACAATAGACAGGGTTATTTAACACCGGGACGGAGTAAAAGATGAAAGACTTTGCGGGCAAGATTCTGTTTATCACCGGAGGGGCCTCCGGGGCCGGGCTGGGCCAGGCCAAGGTCTTTTCCGAGGCCGGCTGCCGGGTGGTTATCGCCGATATCCGCCAGGACCATCTCGACGAGGCGATGGCCTATTTCCGGGAGAAAAAGGCCGAAGTCCACGCCATCAAGCTGGATATCACCGACCGCAAGGCGTACGCGGCGGCCGCCGACGAGGTAGAGAAGGTATACGGCGGCCCGCCCCAGCTCCTTTTCAATACGGCGGGCGTCAATACCTTCGGCCCGGCCGAGGCCTCGACGTTCGAAGATTTTGAATGGGTCATAGGTGTTAATCTTTTCGGGGTCATCAACGGCCTGGTGACCTTCGTGCCGCGTATGATACAGGCCGGTAAGGGCGGGTATATTGCCAGCACTTCCTCGATGGCGGGTTTCGGGGGGGGACCCACCGTGGCCCCCTACGCGGCGGCCAAGGCGGCCGTCAACAGCCTCATGGAGAGCTACTACCTGTCTCTCAAGCCTTACGGTATCGGCGTGTCCTGCCTGTGCCCCGGCGGCATCAACTCGAAAATCCATGAAGCCACGTTTAACCGGCCCGGGCATCTGAAGAGCACCGGCTATCTGGTTAACGAAAGGACCATCGAGTTCGAGGGTAAATTCAATGCCCGGGGGATAGACCCCGTGGAGCTGGCGCACATCCTCAAGAGGGGGATTGAAAACGAGGTACTCTACATCGTCCCGGCCCCGGACCCGGAGGCGATGTTGCGGGACCATGTGGAGCGGGTTGTCAATTATGCCACCCCCGAAGGCATGAAGCTACAGGACGAGCTGGCGCAGAAGCGCCGGGAAGAAATGAGAAAGCGCATGGGCGGTACTGATCTCTTCGCGGGCGCCACCGAAGCCGGATGGGGGAAGGCCAGAGAGGATTTAACCTGGGTCAAAGAACGCCGGGAGCCATAATAACCAGGTATTAGGCTAAACCTTGAACAATATATTGGAGGAATATCATGGCAGTTGAAGTGCGATTTTCTGTAATGAGCCCCGAAACCGGAGTCCGCAAGGAGAGCGGGGACGTATTACCGCCGGGTATGGGCGTCCCCCCGCCGTCTTCATCCTCCCTGGCCGGGCGGCTGGATACCCTGGAAAACAAGACGGTCTATCTGGTGGATACCGGCTACGGCGGAGGCTATAAATTCATGCAGCAGCTGCAGAAGTGGTTCGGGGAACACATGCCCTCGGTCACCACGGTACCCAAGCGGAAACCGGGCAACTTGTTCATGGACGATAATAGCGACCTCTGGGAGGAAATCAAGGAAAAGGGCCATGCCGCCGTTGTCGGGGTGGCCGGCTGACCGGGATGCGTTGGCGCGGTCGCTGCCAGCAGCTTGAAGCTCGAACATGCCTACGGTATCCCCACGGCCCCCGTCTCGACGCTCGGATTCAAGAGCGTGGTAGAGGGCAACCCGGGCGCCATGTCCTTACCCTTCATCTATACGCCGCATCCGGTGGTGGGCATGTCTCCCGAGGCCCTCGACGAATACATCGCGGGCGACGACCCGGATACGGGCAAGCCCGTCATCGATGAAATCATCAGCGTCCTGACGAAACCGGTAAGCCGGAAGAAACCGGCGCCGGGGCCCGCCGAAACGGCGGAGGCCGCCGCGTCCCGGGTGCTCCTGGAGCCGGATACCGAGGATAACCTGCAGCGCCTCTTCTACGAAAGGGGCTGGACGGACGGGCTGCCCATCATCCTCCCCACCGAGGAGCGCGTGCAGCGCATGCTGGCCGGCACCTCCGCCTCGCCGGACGATGTGGTCGGCGAGTCGTTCCAGTTCAGCGCCCGCCGGCTCGTCAAGTACACCGTCGCCCACGTGGCCGTAATCGCCGTCATGGCCGGGGCCAGGCCGGGGTATTTCCCGGTGATACTGGCCATCGCCTCCACCAGGCAGCCGTCGCTGATGCCCTCGACGACGGCCTTCGAGGCGATGCTGCTGGTCAACGGGCCCATCCGCAACGAGATCGGCATGAACTGCGGCATCGGCGCCTACAGCGCCGTGAACATGGCCAACTCCGTGCTGGGCAGGGCCTGGACGTTGTTGAGCATCTGCTGGGGATACGCCAGGCCCGGAGAGACCCTGTGGAGCTCCCAGGGGAACAACCATACCTACAACAACATGTGCG
>DAOUEH010000217.1:0-1848 GCA_034430635.1 Dehalococcoidales bacterium
CCGGGACGATTACTATCTGCTCCGACGAGCCCTACCCGGTCTATTCCCGGCCGCTCATCTCGGAATACCTGGCCGACCCCGGCCCGGTGGAGAAGTACCTCTACCGCCCGGCCGATTTCTACGAGAAAAACAACATCAAGGCGATGCTGGGCGAGAAAGTCGAGCGCCTCGACCCCCGGGCCCACACCGCCCGGCTTACCGGCGGGCGTACGCTGGCCTGGGAGAAGCTGCTGCTGGCCACCGGCGGCACGCCCATCGTGCCGGAGATGGAAGGCATCGGCCTCAAGGGGGTCTTTACCTTCAACAAGCTCGACGAGGCCCGCGCCATCGACGCCTTTCTGAAAGCCCGGCGGGGCCTGGTGAGGGCCGTCGTCATCGGCGGCGGGCTCATCGGCGTCAGCGTCACCGAGGCCCTGCTGCGCCGCGACGCGGCAGTCACCATCGTCGAGATGAAAGACCTGATACTCAACACCATCCTCGACGAAGAGGCCTCGGAGCTGGAGGCGGCCGCCCTGACGCAGGCCGGGGTGCGCATTATCACCGGGCACACCGCCACCAGAATCGAAAGCCGCCTTGCCGGCGAGGTCAGCGGCGTCACCCTCGACGACGGGCGCTCCTTCCCCGCCGAACTGGTTATCGTCGCTATCGGCGTCCGGCCGCGGCTGGACGCCCTCGAAGGCAGCGGCATCAAGACCAACCGGGGCATCGTCGTCGATGGACACATGGCCACCTCGGCGCCGGACGTCTACGCCTGCGGCGACAGCGCCGAGGCCTACGATTTCGTCATCAAGGAAAAGCGGCTCACCCCCATCTGGCCCAACGCCTACAGCGGCGGGCGGGTGGCCGGGCTCAACATGGCCGGTCAGCCGGAGGAGTACCCCGGCGGCACCGCCATGAACGCCATGAAGTATTTCGGCGTGCACATCGTCTCCGCCGGTCTCCCCGCCGCGCCGGACGACACCTACGAGACCATTATCAACCGGGCCAACGGCAATTATAAAAAGGTGATTATAAAAGACGATAAGATAGCCGGGCTGGTCTTCGCCGGGGACATTGAAAAGAGCGGTATTATCTATAACCTGATGAAAGACGGGGTGGACGTCGGCGGCTTCAAGGAGGCCCTGGTCGGGGCCGACTTCGGCCTGGCCTCCGTCCCCGAAGCCGCCTGGCGCGACCGGCTGGCCGCCCTGCCCAGGGAGGCCGAGCTCCTGCCCACCGAGCCCGAAACGCCGGAAGAAATGCCCATCGGGGACTAGCCCTTTTCCCGAAAGGAACCGACATGAGAGACCTGAGCCAACTAAATAATACGCACGGCGACGATAAGGTAATCGACGCCTGCTCTATCTTCGGCGCTATGAACACCGCCGGCGTGCCGTTCTCCGGCGAGAGTGTCATCGCGGCCATCGCCAACATGCACGACCGCGGCAACGGCCTGGGCGGGGGCTTCGCCATCTACGGTCTCTACCCGGAGCACGCCGACCGCTACGCCTTCCATATCATGTACCTGAATAACGCCGACAAAGAGGCGACCGAGGAATTCCTGCGCCAGTATTTCAATGTCGCGGCCATGGAGGAGGTGCCCGCCTTCCCGACCAGGGCCATCAAGAACCCGCCCATGCTCTTCCGCTATTTCCTGGATATCGGCCAGAACCTGCCGGAAAACCAGACCGAGGCAGACTACATCGTGGCGCGGGTGATGGAAATAAACACCTCTTCAAACGACTCTTTCGTCTTTTCGTCCGGCAAGAATATGGCCGTCTTCAAGGGCGTGGGCTACCCGGAGGAAATCGCCGAGTACTTCCGCCTCGACGGCTATAAAGGCTACCTCTGGACGGCCCACGGACGCTT
>DAOUEH010000218.1:0-2487 GCA_034430635.1 Dehalococcoidales bacterium
GGCTGTGCCCAGTGCAGCTTTGGTGCCGTAGTTGATGCTCTAAGGTGGGGCGGCCTGGAACTGATACCCGAGGACATACAAGAACAACTCCTGGCCGGACTGACCGTGCTCTCCGGTGGCGTGGGTATGACGGGGAACGGTACATGCGGGGCAGTAACCGGCAGCGGCCTAGCCATAGGCCTGGCCCTGGGAATTACCCCCAAGAAGCAACTGGAAGACAGAAGCCTCAGGCGAAAAGGCTATACCGCCGTGCAACAGGGTGTGGTGAACAAATTCGTTGATAGATACAATTCCATACTGTGCAAGGACGTGCAGAGAAAAACTTTCGGTAAAGCCTGGGATTTAACTCGGCCGGAGTTAAGCGAGGAGTTCGTCAGAACCTCGGGAGTTTTTGATATCAGCCAGAGAACACCGGATAGGGCGGTGTGTCTTACCCCCGACTGCACTATTGCCCTGGCTGCAATGTGGGCCAGCCAATATATTCTGGAGGAACTGGAAAAGGGAACCCTGATGGGCCAGTTTAGAATCCTGTAAACCCGAAGGAGTAATCTATCCAAAAGGGAGGCCAAAATGTACCAACGAGAAGTCTTAGGCCTGGCCGAAGCCCGAGCTGCGGTGGAAGCGGCTCTGGCCGAGGCCAGCAAGGAACCACATCGCCCCCAGGTTATCGCCATCGTCGATGACCGGGGTGACCTTATCTACTTTGCCCGAATGGACGGGGCGCTGCCCATGTTCACCGACATGGCGATAAACAAAGCCTACACCGCCGCCCGCATACAGCGGGATACTGCCTCATTCGGCGACTGGCTCAAGGAAAAGGGCCGAGACATAGCAATGTGGACAGATAGCCGGCTTACCCCGACCAGGGGAGGGCTGAGTATTATCAAGCCCGGTGAAGGCTACCTGCCCATTGGCACCAAACAAGGCAGGATACTCGGCGGTATCGGCGTCAGCGGCCGCTCCGGGGAGGAAGACGAGCGAATCGCCCTTACCGGGCTAAAAGCCATAAAGTTTGCCTAGGCTATACCTGGCCGGCTCTTGGCTATTTATCAAGTATGAAAACCGCTCCGTTGGTGGCATCTACCCTGATGCGCTGTCCGGTCTTTATTGTCTGGGTAGCGGTCTGGGTGTTCAGAACGATGGGGACATTATTTTCGCGGGCGATGATAGCCGCATGGCAAAGGGTCCCTCCGCTATCAGTCACAATAGCACTGACTATGCCAAACACCGGCGACCAAGCCGGATTGGTGTTGGCGCAGACCAGAATCTCCCCCGGCTTTACGTTCTTCAGGTCTTCATACCTGATGGCGACCCGGGCTATCCCCTCTGCCTGACCGCCACAGCCGGTCAGACCCCACAGGTCGGCGTTAATATCGGGCTTGGGCCGGGGCTGTTCACCGACGATAATCTTGATGGCCACGGCATCCTTTGAATCCATCAGGTCTTTCTCCACCGCCTCTTCAAAGCTGTCCCGGTTGGTGATGATGGGAGCCTTCCGTTCTGTCATCCACCCCTCCAATTCAGCCCGCCGCCGCCTGGTAAACCAGCGCATGTCATAGGATCCAGGAACCAGTATCACTCGGTCAATTTCATCCGGGCTCAAGAAGAAGATATCCTCGGGCAAATCTATTGTCCCCTTCTCAGCCATCCTTCTCCCCATGGCCAGATAGCCGCGGCGCATTAAGGCCTGCACCATCAGCTCGCAGTAGAGGTCATGCTCTTCGCTGAAGGCGCTTATTTTACCCGATAAATCTATCAGGCCTCTATATAATTCTCTCTCCATGGGTGGCACCTTATTGAGGAAAGCGGCTATTGCCTCTTTCCTCTGCTTGGCCAGTTCATCTTGGGTAGCCTCAAGCACATAGCCGGCCCCCTGGATAATGTAATTCCTGACCACTCCTATGGGCGTGGCCGGGTCCTCCAGCCAGTAGGGCTCGGTGAAGTCGTTGGCACGCCTCATCCGCCAGCCTCCGACCTCATCAGTATTCATATAGTCCATAAATTTCTCCAGCCATTCCTTGCCCCTGGCTTCCTGCTGCAGCTTGACCAGCAGGGCTTCAGGCTCATTATCCCTAAAGGTATCCCCCAGTTTCATCTTTAGGGCCAGCTGGCCAAACTGCCACATGTCCTTGTCCATTTGATAGATCTTGTTGGGAAAGCCGCGCAGCATGTTCTGGAAGGCCGGGTCCTGGTCACTTATGCCGAATTTCTCCTGGCATAACTCAGCAAACATCAGATAGGCAGCGTGGGAAGAAAAAAGCCCCTCGTGGTGTATTTCCCACATCCGCGCGTAGGCTTCTATCAGGTCGTGGTGGTGATGGAATAATTCAAGAGTGGTGGCATGGTCGACGTCAAGCTCCTTGAGCTTTTGATACATGCCGAGCAGCTCCTTCTTACCATCCGCCCAAAAGCCGTCAAAGTTTTCCAGATAGGGGCGTATGGCGACGCGGAATTTCTTCTCCCGCTCGGCTATTTCTGCCTTGTCCC
>DAOUEH010000219.1:0-2878 GCA_034430635.1 Dehalococcoidales bacterium
TCCCGTCGAATACCAGCGGCGAGAGGTCGGCGACAACACGCCCGGCGTTATCGGCGGTGATGCAGCCCGCCGACTGGGGCACGGCCACATCGCGCAGGGTGAGGTCGAAGCCGTTGGCCTGCACCTGGGTCTCCAGGTCCAGCCAGCCTGCGACTAGGGGCGGGTCTCGCTCTATCAGACGGCGGATATCCTGCCCGGAAAGGACGGCCACAGGCTAATCCCCCTTTCTCCTATTTGGTCAGGCGCCGCCGCATCGTCACCAGGGAGAGGGAAAAGAACACGACGATATAGGCGGCGATAACGGCCAGCGACGCCAGGAGGTCCCAGCTGAACTCACCCCGGAAGATGGCGCGGTTGAGCTCCACGGCCGGCGTCAGCGGGATGAAGCGGCTGATTTTCTCCAGAACGGCCGGGAAGGAGTCCAGCGGGAAGAAGACCCCCGCCAGGAAGAACATGGGGCTGATGAAGAGGGTGAAATAGTAGTTGAAGGTATAGATGGACGGCACGATGGACGTTTAGAAGATGGATATGGAGGCAAACATGACGCCTTCCAGCAGGGCCACCAGCGGGATGAGCAGCGCCCACCACGACGGCACCAGCCCGAAGGCGGCGGCGACCGCCAGCACCACCGAGCCGGTCATCGCCGAGCGGGTGGCCCCCCAGAAGATTTCCCCGGCGGTGAGGTCTTCCACGTTGAGGGGCGTGGCCAGGATGGCGTCGAAGGTGTACTGGTGCTCCATGCGGAAATAGCTGCCGTAGGTGCACTCGAAGGACGCGCTGAACATGGCGTAGGCGGCGATGACGCCGGGGGCGATGAACTCGATGTAGCGCTGGCCGTCGACGTTTTCGCCGATTAAGCCCCCCATGCCGATGCCGAAGGCGATGAGGAGGATAATGGGCTCGATGACCGAGGCCGGGGCCTCCGAGTGCCAGAGGCGGAAGAAGACGTCCCGGTTGCGCTGCCAGACGCGGAAAAACCGCCAGGTAAAACCACGTATCATTCCAGCGACCTCCCGGTTAGCTTGAAAAAGACGTCCTCCAGGGTGGCCTCCCGGAGATAGCCGGGGAGACCGGCCACGGCCGCGTCGGTGAAGTTGAAGATATAAATCGTGTCCGCCGCCTCCTCGAACTCAAGCTGGCGCTTGGTTAGCTCCCCGACCAGTTTGTCGCGCTCCTCGGGCATGAAGTCAATCTCCCATATCCGCTGGCCCATGTGCTCGGTCACCAGCTCGCGGGGGCGGCCGATGGTGATGACCTTGCCCTGGTGCATGATGGCCACGCGCTGGCAGAGGTAGGCCGCCTCGTCCATGTTCTGGGTGCAGAGGAGCAGCGTCACGCCGCGGGCCTTGAAGTCGCGGAGCCGCCGCCAGACCATGTGCTTGGCCTGGGGGTCGAGGCCGATGGAAGGCTCGTCCAGGATAAGTATCCGGGGGTTGTTGATGAGCCCCCGCCCGATGAGGAGGCGCCGCTTCATGCCGCCGGAAAGCTCGTCGATTTTGCTCGTCCGCTTCTCCTGGAGCTGCATCGCCCGGAGTATGTCGGCGGCCCTTTCACGGGCCACGGCCTTGGGGATAGCGAAATAGCGGGCGAAGGTCATCAGGTTCTGGATGACGTTGAGGTCTTCGTCCAGGTTATCTATCTGGGGCACTACCCCGAGCATGGCCTTTATCTGGCGCGGCGATTTAGTGACGTCCAGGCCGGCCACCTCGATTTCACCGTGCGTCGGCGGCGAGACGGCGGTTATCATGCGGATGAGGGAGGTCTTGCCGGCGCCGTTGGGGCCCAGCAGGCCGAAGCACTCGCCCTCCTCGATGGACAGACTGACGTCGTCAACCGCCACGAGGTCTTTGAATTTCTTGGTTAGATTGGTGGTTTTGATGATGGCCATGATAAAAGGGCTTGCGACGGGATGTCCCACTATCATAGCAGATTTTAGTTGTTTGGGACAATAGATTTGCCGAAAGGGTAGCTATTGTGGTAATATCTTTTCGGTAAAATCGCTTAGTGCTATAGTCATTTTTTAGATGTTAGTAGTCGCCTGCGTCAAGCAAGTCCCGGATACCACCCAGGTCAAGGTAGACCCGGTTACCGGGACTCTTATCCGGGAAGGCGTCCCCTTCATCATGAACCCCTACGATACCCATGCCCTCGAAGAGAGCCTGCGCCTCAAGGACAGGTACGGGTTCCGCGTCGCCGTCATCTCCATGGGCCCGCCCAGCGCCGAGGTCACCCTGCGCAAGACCCAGGCCCTGGGGGCCGACGAGGCCATCCTCCTCTCCGACCGCGTCTTCGGCGGGGCCGATACTTTAGCCACCAGCATGGTGCTCGCCGAGGCCATCCGCAAGCTGGCGCGGCAAGAGGAGCTGGCCATCGTCATGTGCGGCCGCCAGACCATCGACGGCGATACCGCCCAGGTGGGCCCCGGCATCGCCACGCGGCTGGGCTGCACGCAGCTGACCCTGGTCGACCGCATCGTCGAGGTGGACGTCAAAGCCAGGACCCTCAAGGCCCGGCGCAAGCTGGAGGGCCGCCACGAAATCGTCACCGCCCCCCTGCCCGCCATGGTGGCCGTGCTGCGCGAAATCAACACCCCCCGCTACCCCACCGTGCCGATGCGTTTAGCCGCCGAGGACGCCGCCATCACGCTCTGGGACAATAAGGCGATGAGCATCGACGAGCAGCTCATCGGCCTCAAGGGCTCGGCGACGCAGGTGCGCAAGATATTCTCGCCGGAGCGCGCCAAGGGCGAGATAATCGGCGGCGAGGCAGATAAACCGGAAGATGTCGCCCGCTCGCTAATCGACCGGATGATGGAAAAGGACTTGCTGTCCTTGTAGAAAGGTTAAGACCCACTTTAGATGGCAGAGCCCCAGAAAAT
>DAOUEH010000220.1:0-3166 GCA_034430635.1 Dehalococcoidales bacterium
CCCTGGCTTTTCGTGGCGATGGGGCTTTACGGGGCCGCCTACGGGATGATTTTCCCGGCGGTCTCCGCCCAGGTGGCCGACCGCACCGCGCCGGGCGAGCGTGGCCTGGCGACGGGGGTCTTCCACGGCCTGCTCACGGCCGGGGTGGCTGTTGGCGCGCCGGTGATGGGCTGGGCGGGTGGCGTCGTCGGCGTCGAGGAGGGGCTCAGGCTGACCGCCGCCGTCATGGCCCTGGCCCTGGTGGCGGCGCTGGTCTTTCGTAAAGGTACTTAAACTTTACGAAAGTTTGTGCTAAAATTACCGGAAAGGGCTGGCCCTCCCCGGAGGACGAGCCCTAGAGGTGTTTGGAGGGCATTTTGCCGGACCTGAGTAAATTGCTGGAGCTGATAGAGGCATCGGCGGCCTACCGCCGCCTCGGTAGTCTGGACGGGCCTGGCGAGACGGCGCTGGAGGTGCTGGAGGCGGCCCGTCCTTATCTCATCGCCGCCCTCTACGGGCGGGGGCGGCGGCCGCTGCTGGCGGTCACGGCGCAGCCGGAGCAGGCCAAGAAGCTCCACGAGCAGCTCCTCGCCTGGTGCCCCGGCGGGCGTATCTGGCTCTTCCCGGAGCCGGACGTGCTCCCCTACGAGCGGCTGGTGCCGGATACGGGCACCGAGATGGAGCGCCTCCGGGTGCTGGCTGACCTAATCGCGGGCGATAGTGGCGACGCCCCCCTGGTGGTGGCCCCGGTGGCGGCGCTTACGTCCCGGACGACGGCGCGGGCCGATTTCAGCGGTGCCTGCCATGCCGTCGAGGTGGGCACGGAGAAGGAGCCATTGAGCCTGCTGGGGATGTGGGAGGCGATGGGCTACCGGGTGGAGGGCGCCGTGGAGGTGCCCGGCCAGATGAGCCACCGCGGCGGCATCGTCGATATCTTCCCGCCCACCAGCCAGCGGCCGGTGCGGCTGGAGTTCTTCGGCAATACCGTGGAGAGCATCCGCGCTTTCGACCCGGCCACGCAGCGCTCCACGGATAAACTGGAGGCCGTGCTCGTCTCCCCGGCCACGGAGCTGCTGGCCCCGCGGCTTATGGATAAGGACAGGCTGGAGGAAGTCCTGCTCGGCCTGGATATCTCCGCCGGAACCGCCGAGGCGAAGCAGCAGCTGCGCCGCGATATCGAGATGATGACCGGCGGGCAGCTGGCCCGCGAGGCCCGGTTCTATACCCCGCTCTTTAACAACGGCGGCCTGCTCGACTACCTGCCGGAGGAGACCTTACTCGTCCTCGACGAGCCGTCGGCGCTGACGGCGGCCGCCGCCGAGCTGGAAAGCGAGGCC
Source organism: Dehalococcoidales bacterium (assembly GCA_034430635.1). GTDB lineage: Bacteria > Chloroflexota > Dehalococcoidia > Dehalococcoidales > RBG-16-60-22 > DAOUEH01. The sequence goes on from DAOUEH010000220.1 coordinate 1,317, forward strand.
GCCCAGCTCCGCGACGAAAAGCTGGAACGCGGCGAGCTGCCGCGCAATTTCCCCCGGCCTTACTTCACCTGGGAGGAAATCGAGGCGGGCCTGGCGGGCCGGCCGCGCCTGGGGATGACCGCCTGGGGCGTCACCGAGAGGCTGGACTTCATGAGCGCCCCCTACTACGCCGGTAAACTCCCCGCTTTCCTCAAGAAGACGGCGGAGCTGCTGGGCCAGAAAAAACGCGTCGTCATCGTCAGCCATCAGGCCAGCCGCCTCTCCGAGCTTCTCGGCGGGGAGGACATCATCGCCGCGCCGGTAGAGGTTATCTCACAGGCCCCGCCGCCGGGTAATATCGCCCTCGTCCAGGGCTCGCTGCCGGAGGGCTGGGTGATGGGCGGCGAGACCTATCTCTTCACCGACGCCGAGATTTTCGGTTTCGTCAAGCAGCGGCGGCTCACCGTCAGGCGCCGCGCCGCCCGCCGCAAGATGGAAATAGACTTCGCCCCGGAGGACTACATCGTCCACGTGGAGCACGGTATCGGCCGGTTCAACGGCGTCACCACGCTCACCACCGCCGGGGTCGAAAAAGAGTATCTCGTCCTGGAGTACGCCGCCGGCGATACGCTCTATGTCCCCAGCGACCAGATAGATAGAGTCGCCCGCTACATCGGGGCCGGCGACCGGCCGCCGACCTTAAGCCGCCTGGGCACGCAGGAGTGGAGCCGCACCAAGCAGCGGGCCAGGGAGGCCGCCGAGGAGCTGGCCCGCGAGCTGCTGGAGCTTTACGCCGCCCGCGAGGTCGTCCCCGGCTTCGCCTTCTCCCGCGACAGCCTCTGGCAGCGGGAGCTGGAGGCGGCCTTCCCCTACGTCGAGACGCCCGACCAGACCGAGGCCCTGGAGCAGGTCAAGGCCGATATGGAGCTGCCCCGCCCCATGGACCGCCTCGTCTGCGGGGACGTGGGCTACGGCAAGACCGAGGTGGCCATCCGCGCCGCCTTCAAGGCCGTCATGGACGGGCGTCAGGTGGCCGTGCTGGTGCCCACCACCGTCCTGGCCCAGCAGCACTTCGCCACGTTCGCCGAAAGGCTTTCGGCCTTCCCCATCCGCGTCGAGTCGCTGAGCCGCTTCCGCTCGCCCGTCGAGCAGCGCGAGGTCGTCGACGGGATTGCCCGGGGCTCGGTGGACGTCTGCATCGGCACGCACCGCCTCATCCAGAAGGACGTGGAGTTCAAGAACCTGGGCCTCCTCATCATCGACGAGGAGCAGCGCTTCGGCGTCAACCACAAGGAGCACTTCAAGAAGATGCGCCAGGAGGTGGATGTCCTCACCCTCAGCGCCACCCCCATCCCCCGCACCCTGCACATGTCGCTGGTGGGCGTGCGGGATATGAGCACCATGGAGACGCCGCCGGAGGCCCGCCTGCCGGTGAAGACCTACGTCGCCGAGTACAACGACCACCTGGTACGCGAGGCGATTTTACGCGAGCTGGAGCGCAACGGGCAGGTATTCTTCGTCCATAACCGGGTGCAGAGCATCGCCATGATTGCCGCCGACCTGCGCGAGCTGGTGCCGGAGGCGGAGATTGCCATCGGGCACGGGCAGATGCCGGAGGAGCAGCTGGAGGCGGTCATGGACGCCTTCGGCCGGGGCAAAATCGATATCCTCGTCTGCACCACTATCATCGAGTCCGGGCTGGACATGCCCAACGCCAATACCCTCATCGTCAACCGGGCCGACCGCTTCGGGCTGACGCAGCTCTATCAACTAAGGGGAAGGGTAGGGCGCGGCGCCAATCTGGCCTACGCCTATTTCCTCTACGACGGCGGCCGGCGCCTGACGCCGGTGGCCCACCAGCGCCTGCGGAC
>DAOUEH010000221.1:0-3481 GCA_034430635.1 Dehalococcoidales bacterium
ATACCCCTCAACCGGATGTGCTTTGTGAGATAACGGAAAGGCAAGATGACCGGTAAGTATCACCTGATAACCTACGCCGTTGCCTTTATCATCATCCTGGCGCTTAACTTCCTGCTGCCCCGGATGATGCCGGGCGACCCGCTGACGGCCATCTACGGCGACGAGGCCCTCATCGCCATGACGCCGGAGCTCCAGGAACACCTCGTCGAGCGCTTCGCCCTGGACGAGCCGCTCTGGCAGCAGTTCGGCGCCTACCTGGGCGCCCTCGTAAGCTTCGACCTGGGCTATTCCTATTACTACAACGCTTCTGTCTTCAGCGTTATTATCGGCAGCCTGCCCTGGACGCTGCTGGTGGTGGGCACCTCGCTGGTACTCTCCACCCTGCTGGGGATTATCCTGGGCATCGAGTCCGGCTGGCGGCGCGGCTCCAAGACCGACCGCGCCCTGCTCACCGGCCTGATGGGCCTCAACGGCTTCCCGGACTTCTTCCTGGGGCTGGTGCTGCTTATCGTCTTCGGCGTCGTGCTGGGGGTGGCGCCCCTTTCGGGGGCGGTCACGCCCTACGCCGGTCTCACCGGCTTCGCCCTCTTCCTGGACGTGCTCAGGCACATGGCCCTGCCCGTGGCCGCGCTGACCCTGGCCCACCTGGCGGGGAGCTACCTGCTGACGCGCAACACCATGATTACCGTGCTCAAGGCCCCCTTCATGCTCACCGCCCGCGCCAAGGGCCTCAAGCCAGGGTCTATCAAGTACCGCCACGCCGGTCGCAACTCGATGCTGCCGGTGCTCACCATGACCGGCATCTGGCTGGGCCGGCTGGTCACCGGAGCGCTCTTCGTCGAGCTGGTCTTCGCCTACCCGGGGGTGGGCCAGCTCACCTACCAGGCCCTCCTCTCCCGCGACTATCCCGTCATCCAGGGCGTTTTCCTCATGGTGGCGGTATCGGTACTGGCGGTCAATTTTATCGTCGATATGATTTATCCCCACCTCGACCCGAGGGTAAGACATGCATATTAGTCTGAAAAGGGAGATAAAACGCAGCCATTTCGGCCAGGCGGGTCTGGCCTTGCTGGCGCTGGTGGTTATCGCCGCCGCCATCGCCCCCCTGCTCACGGCCTACGACCCCGACCAGCAGACCGCCGCCTCCCTGCTGGCGCCCTCCGCCGACCACTGGCTGGGCACCAACCACGTCGGCCAGGATATCTGGAGCCAGCTCCTCTACGGGGCGCGTACCTCACTGGCGGTCGGCTTCGGCGTGGGCATCCTCGGCCTTATTCTGAGTATTATCTTCGGGGTTTCGTCGGCCCTCATCGGCGGCATCTACGACCAGATTATCATGCGCATCGTGGACGCCCTCATCGTCATCCCCATGATAATCATGGTCATCCTAGTGGCGGCCTATATCCGGCCGGACTTGTTCATTCTCATCCTGCTGCTGGCGGCCCTGAGCTGGCAGGGGGGCGCCCGGGTCATCCGGGCCCAGGCCCTCTCCCTCAAGGAGAGCGGCCACATCGGGGCAGCACGCGCCATGGGGGCGGGGCGGTTCTACGTGGCCCGGCGGCACATCGTCCCCGACCTGGGGCCCATCCTGCTGGTGGAGTTCATCTACGGCGTGAGAAGGGCCGTCTTCATCCAGGCCGGGCTGGCCTTCCTCGGTATCGGCGACCCGATGCTGGTAAGCTGGGGGACGATGATGCGGGACGCCATGAGCTTCAGCTACCTGAACGTCTGGCAGTGGTGGCTCATCCCCGCCGGGGTGGCCCTCTCCCTGACCATCATCGGGCTGACCTTCGTCAGCCACGCCGCCGAGTCCGTCCTCGACCCCAGACTGCGAGGTGAGGCCGTTGCTTGAGATAAGAGACCTGCGCGTCAGCTACGGGACGGATAATATCCTTACCGGCGTCGACCTGGAAATCGGCGCCGGGGAGACGCTGGCCATCATCGGGGAGTCCGGGGCGGGCAAGACCACGCTGGGCCTGAGCATCATGCGCCTGGCAGAGGCCAGCGTGCGGGGCGAGATAATTTTCCAGGGCAGAAACCTGCTGGCGCTTACCGAGCCTGAGATGCGGGCAATAAGGTGGGACGCCATCGCCATGGTCTTCCAGAACGTCAACAACGTCCTCAACCCGGTGCACAATGTCCTGGAGCAGGTGGCCGAGCCGATGGTGGCCCACCGGCGTCTGGGAAAGGCCGCCGCCCGCGAGAAGGCGGGTGAGCTGCTGGCGCGCTTCGGGCTGCCCCGCGGGCGCTTCCGGGCCTACCCTCACGAGCTTTCCGGCGGCGAGCAGCAGCGCGTCCTGCTGGCGATGTCGCTGGCCAACGACCCCGACCTGCTCATCCTGGACGAGCCGCTATCCTCGCTGGACGTGACCACCCGCGAGGAGCTTGGTAAACTGCTGAAACAGATTGACGGGCACAGCGCCCGGCTGGTCATCAGCCACGACCTGGACACGGCCGCCCGCCTGGCCGGCAGGCTGGCCGTGCTCTACGGCGGGCGCATCGTCGAGACCGGCCCGACTACCGAGGTGCTGGAGAATCCCCGCCACCCCTATACCCGCGCCCTGGTGCGCGCCTACCCCAACATGACCACCGTCAAGGACCTACAGGGTATCAAGGGGCGCATGACCCGCCCGGTGAGCGGCTGCGCCTTCCACCCGCGCTGCACCCAGGCCATCGCCAGATGTAAAACGGAGATACCCCCGCTTGTCACGACTGATAACAGGGCCGTCGCCTGCCACCGCGGCGGCATCGTCACCCTCCTGTCCACCGAGAACCTCGGCCGCTCCTTCGGCTCGCTCCGGGCGGTGGACGGGGTGAACTTAAGCGTCGCCCACGGGGAGACCCTGGCTCTGGTGGGCCAGAGTGGCTCGGGCAAGACGACCCTGGCCAAGACGATTATGGGCCTCCACCAGCCCTCGGCGGGGACGGTCTATCTGGAAGGTAAAAAGGTGACCGCCCGTAAAAAGGCGTTCTACCGGCGCGTGCAGATGGTCTTCCAGAACCCCGGCGAGTCCCTCAGCCACCGCCTCAGCGTGCTGGAGCTGGTGACGGAGCCGCTGGATATCCAGCGCGTCGGCAGCAAGGCCGAGCGAAAAGCTAAGGCGATTCAGACCATCGGTGAGGTGGAGCTGCCCCAGGACGAGCATTTCCTGGATACCTACCCCCACCACCTCAGCGGCGGGGAGCTGCAGCGCGTCGCCATCGCCCGGGCGCTGGTGCTCGACCCGGATTTACTCATCGCCGACGAGCCCACTGCCTTCCTCGACGCCAGCATCGGGGCCAAGATTCTGAAACTGCTCCTCAACCTCCAGGAGCACCGGGGCCTGAGCCTGCTCTACATCACCCACGACATCGCCGCCGCCCGCAAGGTGAGTGACCGTATCGCTGTGATGCTGGACGGGAAAATCGTCGAGGCGGGCCCTTCCAGCCGCATCGTGGCCGCCCCGGAACACGACTATACCCGCCGGCTGCTGGCCTCGGC
>DAOUEH010000222.1:0-8304 GCA_034430635.1 Dehalococcoidales bacterium
CCACCACCCAGAGCGGCATGGGAAAGAAAAACCACAGCAGCACCCTCACCCGCGGCACCAGCACCACCAGCGCCCCGGCGATGGCGTAGACGGCCCCGGAGGCCCCTACCGCAATAGACAGAGAGTCGCCCAGCAGGAGATAGAGGGCGTTGCCGGCGAGCCCGCCGATGAAATAGACGAGGAGAAACCGGCCGCTGCCCACCAGCCGCGACAGGAACGAGCCGAAGAAGAAGAGGATGAGCATGTTGCCGAAGATATGCCCGAAGCCGATGTGGACGAACATGTTGGAAATTATGGTCCAGGGGCGCTCCGGGAAGTAATACGGTATCAGGCCCAGGTAGTAGGTGAACCGGTCGCTGAGAACCTCGCCGGCGGGCCCGAAGGGATACCGGCCCTCGCCGGAGACCAGCGCGGCGACGAAGAGCATAACATTGGCGATGATTAAGGCCAGTACCGGGTTGAGGCCGAACCCGCTGGATATCCGGTATCGCTGGGGCTCCCGTGCCGGCGGGCGCCTCATATAGTCACGGTCTTTTAACGGCAATCGCTTAAGTCCTTATACAGATACGTTTCCCCCCATTCATTATAACATCTTGAGCCCCCGGTTGCAGCCCGGCCAATCTTGACTTGAAGCCGGGAAAAGGCGATAATACTGAGGAATCCGTTTGGCGTTCCCGAGTAGCTCAGTCGGTAGAGCGGGCGGCTGTTAACCGCTTGGTCGTTGGTTCGAGTCCAACCTCGGGAGCCAGCTTTTCATTGAGCCCTCAGCGATTCATCCCGCCGGAACTGGAATGATGATATCCGCACCAGAGAGTACACGCTACCGGTGGTATATCCTGCTCCTGGCCATGGCCACCTTCGGCTCCATTGCCGGGGCGGCCCGTCTCTGCATGCCGGTGCTTTTCCCGGAAATCTCCACCGAGCTGGGGCTGAGCATGGTGGCCATCGGCACGATATGGGGCATGGACCCCCTGGCCGGGATATTCCTGGGGCTGGTGGGGGGCCTCCTGGCCGACCGCTTCGGGGTGAAGCGCATGCTGACGGTGGTCTGCATACTGTCCGGCATTTTCGGGGCACTACGCGGCTTCTCGGTGGACTTCCTCAGCATGGCGGCGTTCATGTTTCTCTTCGGCCTGATGGCGGCGGCGACGCCGAGTATCGTCCCCAAGGTTACCGCCGTGTGGTTCGCCGGCAAGCGGCTGAGCCTGACCAACGGCATGCTGAACGTGGCCTGGTCCATCGGCTCGGTGATTGCCACCCTGTCCAGCGCCACGCTGCTCTCCCCGCTGCTGGGTGGCTGGCGCGGCGTGCTCTTTTTCTTCGGCGCGCCCCCGGTAATACTGGGGCTGCTCTGGTGGTTGACGGGCCGCGAGCCGCGGCACGACGACGCCGCCAATGCGCCGATGACCGGGGAGCCGCTCAAAAAGTCGCTGGCCCACGTCATCCGCATCCGGGACGTGTGGTTGATGGGGGTTATCCTGCTCACCTACTGGGGCGCCAACATGGGGTTCGGGGGATACCTGCCGACCTATCTTCGCGACATCGGGTGGGATACCGTGGCGGCCGACAGCGCCATGACGATATTCAGCGGCATCGGGGTCATCGGGGTGATACCCATGGTGCTGTATTCCGATAAGATAGGCTCGCGGCGGGCGGTGATGTTCGTCGCCATCCTCCTCCTGGGGCTGAGCATCGGGCTGATACCATTCGTCGGCACCACCGGAATCTGGGTGCTGCTGCTCATGGGCGGGCTGCTGCGTTCCGGCGTGGCGGCGCTGGCCAACACGCTTGTCTTCGAGATGAAAGGGGTGGGCGGCACCTACGGGGGGACGGCTATCGGCCTGACGAATACCCTGGGGATGGTGGGGGCCTTCGTCTCGCCGCCCCTGGGCAACAGCCTTACCGCCTTTAGCGGCGATACGCCCCTGTTCTTCTGGGGGCTACTTTCGGTCGCGGCCCTGCCGCTGCTCTTCGTGGTCAAAGAGACCGGCTCCCGGCCCCAGGTTACCACTCCTGCCTAAGCTTCTCCACCATGCCCCTAGCGGGTATGCGTGCCGTAGGCGATATGAGTTGCCGGTATATCCTCCGGATACTTGAATCCACTGGCGGCTATTTTCACCATCTGTCTCCCCAGGTCGAGCGAGGCCTGCATACACTTGGGTAACTCTTTCACCTCGCCCTTGCCGCCGCCGTAAGCGGCCACGAAGCTGGCCGGGAGCATCTGGCGGGTTACCATGTAGAAATAGAGCTCTTTCACGGCGTCCACCAGCCCCAGCGAGCCCCCCACCACCACGATGCCCCCCACCTTGTTGGCCAGCCGCCTCCCGGGCTGGTTGAGGACGATGGAGCGGTCGATGACCGTCTTGCCCTGGGCCGTCATGGCGTAAAAATACACCGGCGTCCCGAAGAGGATACCGTCGGCGGCCAGCATCTTGTCGTAGAGACCCTGCATATCGTCCTGGATATGGCACTTGCCGGTATGCCAGCAGGCCATGCAGCCGTCGCAGGACTTGATATCGTGTTCCACCACCCGGTAGAGCTCCGTGGTCGCTCCCTCCTGGGCGGCGCCGGCCAGCGCCTGATTGAGCAGGATTTCCGTATTGCCCTCCTTGCGCGGGCTGAACGAAAGGGCCAGGATTTTCACGGGTTACCTCCTTTGAAAGACAGGTCGTTACGGCTGCATTATAGCATCCGGGGGCGGGGTGAGGAAAACGGTTCCCCCGTACGATGACACCGGATATCATTGACAAATAGGATAATATCAAATAGACTGCAGATACTTCTCAAAGGAGGGTAGGCAGATGAGCAAAGGAAGGATAGCACTCACCCTGGGGGTTATCGGTATTATCATATCCGGTCTGCTGCTGGCGGGAGGCTGCACCGACATCAGCGGCGGCCCTGCCGGCAATTTCAAAGACCTGACCAGCCTGGCCAAGATGGCGCCGGCCGAGGCGACGATGATGGTCTATGCGGATATGAAGACCCTCATGGAAGATACCGACCTGGACGAAATGTACCAAGACATGGAAGACGAGCTCTCCGACGCCGGCGAGCTGGGCATCGAGCCCAGCAGCGTCAAGCACTTCGGCATCATCATGATAGACTACGAGGAGGTCACGGCCATCGGTGCCGACCTCGACCTCGACCTCATCTACACTAAGCTGGCCGAAGAAGACAGCGAGCGAGCCGATTACCTGGATATGGAGGTCTGGCTGGACGGCTATGACCAGGCCATGGCGATACTGGGCGATACCCTGCTGATGGGCTCGGAAAGCAACGTTAAGGCCTGCTTGAGCGCCATGGATATCGGCGAGACGGCCTACGAAAGCAACCAGGATATGCGGGACGTCCTCGGCAGGATGTCCGACGGCATCATGACGATGGTTATGCCCGGCGACCAGTTCTATCCCGGGTCTCTCTACGCGGGCATCACCGTCGAGAAGATAAGCACCGATAACATGAAGATGCGGGGCCTGATGAAGTTCGCGGACGAGGAGGATGCGGCGGACGTTGAGGAAGAAATTAACGCCGGCATGGACGATGCGGATATGTTTAATATGTCAGTCTCGCGGAGCGGGGTCTTCGTCGAGTTCTCCGCGGACATCGATATCGACGAGGGGTTTTTCCCCTGGTAAAGGCGATATACCGGGCTTACTTACCGGCAGGATAGGCCCGGCCGTCCTTTAGCTCCACATAGCCGACGGTGGCCATCTCGTCCAGCATCAGCTCGACGAGGGCGGGGTTCAGCTTGGGGTAGACGGTATCCCGCTCGAAGTCGTCGTACTTGCCGATTATCTCGGCCACCGTCAGGCCCGGCTCCGCCTTGATTTTATCCAGGATACTCATCTGGCGGCGGTACTCGCCGAGGAAGTAGCCGCCGGTGGCCAGGTCGACCGGCTCCAGCTGAAAAACGGCCGAGGTGCGGGCGTCCTCGCAGACGCAGGCCCACCCCTGGCCGAGCCGTGGGAAAATTACCCCGTCCATCGCCTGGGGCGTCTCCGACATGCGGAAGCCGATGCCGTCGTACTTTTTCATGGCCGGGTCTTTAACGCTGTGGCCGCCGTGATAGCGGTACATGATGCGGTCGAAGTGCTTGTTGCCGCTGTTGAGCATCACCTCTATCTTGGGCATCATCGTATTGAGCAGGCCCGGGCAGACCCTGCCCTCGAACCTCTCGCCGTCGTAGGTAATTTCGTCGCCTATTTTGTAGCCGAAGTGGCAGGGGAACTTCTCCTCGTCCCCCAGATAGGCAATCAGCCTGGCTCGCACTTTGAATGGCATACCCGGTTACCTCCTCTAATGTAGCGCTGGCGCCATAAGGGGCTAGAACTCGATTTCGCTGAGGTCGGGGCTGATGATGAGCTTGGGCTCGGTGACCGACTGGATATCCTCCGGCGTGAGGCCGGCGAACAGCTCCTTGAGCACCATCCCCTTGGGGGTGATTTCTATCACCGCCAGGTCGGTGAAGAGCATGCTCACCATACCCATGGCCGTGGCCGGATACGATAGCTCCTTGACGATTTTATACTGGCCGTCCCGGGTGGTGTGCTCCATGGCGATGTAGAGCTTCCTGGCGCCGGCGCATAAATCCATCGAACCGCCGATGTTGCCCACGAAGAGGCCCCGCGCCGGGTTCGACCAGCCGGCGTAATCGCCGCGGGCGTTGATTTGCAACGCCCCCATGACGGCCACGTCGATGTGACCGCCGCGTATCATCCCGAAGGACTCGGCGATATCGAAATAGGAAGTGCCCGGCAGGGCCGTCACCGGCTGGCAGCTGGCGTTAATCAGGTCCTGGTCAATGTCGTCGCCGCTGGCCAGCGGCCCGGTCTTGAGCATGCCTATCTCCGATTGTAGCGTTATGTCACGTCCCTCAATCCAGTCCGAGATGAGGGTCGGTATGCCGATGCCCAGATTGACATAGGTGCCGTCTTCCAGCTCCTTGGCCACCCGCAGCGCGATTAGCTCCCTGGATAGCCCCTTGAGCTTCACCTTTTCAGACATTCTTGTATCCTTCCTTCTAGTCTATGGTTATGGCAAACTGGGCCCGCGGCACCTCAATTATGCGGTGCACGTATATACCGGCGGTATGCACGTCTTCGCCTTCCAGTTCCCCGGTCTCGACCAGGCTCTCCACCTCGGCGATGGTAATCCTGGCCGCCGTGGCCATAACGTGGTTAAAGTTCCGGGCCGTCTTGGCGTAGCGGAGGTTGCCTTCGTGGTCGCCGACATAGGCGTGGACGAAGGCATAGTCCGGCTTCAGGGCGTACTCCAGGACGTACTCCTCGCCGTCGATGACCCTGGTCTCCTTGGGCGCCCGGTTGGCCTCGATATTGGTGACAATGCCCTCCTCTATTACCGAGCCGACACCGGTGGGGGTGTAAAAGGCCGGGATGCCGGCGCCGCCGGCGCGGTATTTCTCGGCCATGGTGCCCATGGGGTAGACCTCGAACTCGATTTCACCGGCCCGGACGGCCTGCTCGAAGGGGTCCTGCATCCCCTTGCTGGCCGAGCGGAAAAGGCCGTAGGAATCGATGACCTTCTTCAGCTGGCCGTTCTGTACCAGCGTCCTCAGTTCATCGGCGGCACCGAGCAGCGGGCCGCAGCCGCAGGTAAGCGTGAGGTCCTTGGTGCCTTTGCGGATGATGGCCTGCAGCAGGTCGCGGGGGACGCCGCAGGCGAAAAAACCGGGGATGGCAATCATGGCACCGTCGGCGATATCGGCTATCGCCTCGTCGATGCCGGGGTAGACTTTATCCAATCTTTAGCTCCTCCTGGTTCTAGGCTTTGGGGCGGATTTCGTAACCGATGCGTTTCAGGGCGTCTTCCAGGGCAATCTCCATGCAGCTGAAGGACCTCACCGAGCCCAGGTCGGCCATGAGCGGCTCCAGCGCCCGGGCCAGGGTGGTCTGCATATCGGCGACGATACATTCAGCCCCGAGCAGCCGGACGGTGCGTATCACCTTGGCCAGCTGGATGGCGACCTCGTTCTCGTCGACGATAGTCGCCGAGAGGTCGAGGAGGATGACCCTCGTCTTGGCCTTCTCGACGTGGTTGAGCAGGTTGACGGTGATGTCCTCGAAGCGCTCCACGTCGAGGTGCCCGACGATAACCATCACCGAGAGCCCCGGATAAAGCTCGAAGACGGGGGCGGCCAGCGCCTTCCACTTGTCCAGCTTGACCTCCAGCTCGTCGACGCGGGCCTTGACCTCGGCCTCGGCGCCGCCCCAGGGGCGGTACTTGGCGAAATAGCCCACGCCGCCGATGTACTTGCCGTTGGAGTCGTAGAGGTGCGAGGCCGAGACGCGCACCGGGATTATCTTGCCGCTCTTCGTCCTGGTCTTGGTATCCATGTCGTGAATGGTACCGCCGGCCTCGTAAATCTTGCGGTTGGCTTCCCGGGCGGCTTCGATACTCTCGTAGACCTCGACGATGCTCTCGCCGATGAGCTCGTTCATGTTGCGCTCGGTCAGCTTACAGGCTTCCTTGTTGGCGAACTTGATGATTCCTTCGGCGTTGATGGCGAGAATGGCATCGGGGCAGCCGTTGAGCAGCGCCTCGAGATGCCCGCCGCGCGGGGTGGTCGCTTGTTTATCCATTAGCTCTACCTCCTATTATACCAGACGCTATCTCCCGAAACCTGTATCCCAGGATATAGTCCTTAATACCTAAGTATATAGCATTTGAAAAGGCGATTGTCAAAACGGCCGGCGGGATAGCCCTACCCGACCGATTGTAAAAATAGCCCCCATCTCCTATTATAGAAATAGCAATACCCGTCATGACGAATCAAAACGATCAGGCCGAGACGATTACCTTCCTGGGGACGGCCGGCGCCCGCTTCATGGTAAGCCGGCAGCTGGCGGCCTCCGGCGGCATCTGGCTGAACCTGGCCGGCACGCAGCTCCTCCTCGACCCCGGCCCGGGGAGCATCGTCCAGTCCACCAAGCGCAAGCTCAACGCCGAGCGGCTCAGCGCCATCATCCTCTCCCACCGCCACCTCGACCACGCCGCCGACGCCAACGTCATGATTGAGGCCATGACCAACGGCGGCTTCAACCGGCACGGCACGCTTTACGCCCCCGCCGACGCCCTGGAGACCGAGCCGGTTATCTTCTCCTACCTGAGGGATTTCGTGGCGGAAGTCGTCACGTTGCGGGCGGAGACCACCTATCCCGTGGGCGATATTACCTTCACCACCTCGGTGCGCCACGACCACCCGGTGGAGACCTACGGCATGGTCTTTCGTACGCCGGGGCACAGCTTCGCCTATATCGCCGACAGCCGCTACTTCCCGGGGCTGGCGGCCAGCTACGACGCCGAGCTGCTCATCATCAACGCCGTGCTCACCGAGCCCCGGCCCCCCATCGCCCACCTCTCCCTGCCCGACGCCGAGCGGCTGATTACGGAGATAAGGCCCAAGGTGGCCATCCTGAGCCACTTCGGGATGCACGTCTGGCAGGCCCGGCCGTGGCTCCTTGCCGAGGCGATGAGCCAGCGCACCGGCATCCGGGTCGTCGCCGCCAGGGACGGCATGAAGTTCGACCTGGCCAGCCTGGACGCCGACCGGACGGAACAGAGGGTTGAGGGGAATGGATAGCGAGAGATTCGCCAGGCTCGTGACCGAGGCCATTGAGAGGCTGCCCGAGGAAATCCGGGAGAGACTGGAGAACATCGACATCGTGGTGGCCGACCGTCCTACGTCGCAGCAGCTGAGCGACCTGGGTGAAGACCGCGGCGGTACGCTGCTGGGGCTTTATGAAGGCGTGCCCCTGACCGAGCGCACCCACGGCTACGGGTTCGTCATGCCGGACAAGATAACCATCTTCCAGGGGCCCATCGAGGCCATGTGCCACAGCGACCGGCAGATTGTCGCCGAGGTGCGGCGCGTCGTCCGGCACGAAATAGCCCACCACTTCGGCATCAGCGACGACCACCTGCGCGACATCAATCGCTACTAGCCGCCCCACCCCCCGGTACTATTTAACCCGGTACGTTCGCGCCAGCCCCAGGCGGCCAAAACCGGCTGTTTCCGCTATATAATTTTAGGTAGTAACCGAACCGGCGAGGTTGACCGTGAAACGAAGATTATTCAAACTGGTATTGATATTCTGTATCTTCCTGACGGCGCTGGTGAGTGGCGGCGCCGCCCTGGCCGCCGATGGAGACCTGCCCGACCCCGGCATTACCCCGGACAGCCCGTTTTACTTCCTGGATACCTTCGGCAAGACCCTCGGCATGTTCTTCACCTTCGGGGCCGAGGCCAAGGCGGGCAAGGCCCTGGAGTACGCCGGGGAGCGCCTG
>DAOUEH010000223.1:0-1501 GCA_034430635.1 Dehalococcoidales bacterium
GTACACGAGGCCTTCGGGCACCTCTCCGAGTCCGATTTCGTCTACGAGAACGAGCGCCTGCGCGATATTATGACGCTGGGCAAGGAGTTCGGCGGCAGGCACCTCAACGTCGTCGACTCGGCGGCCTGGCCCAATCTTCGCGGCAGCTACAAGTACGACGACGAGGGCACCCCCGCCCACAAGACCTACCTCATCCGGGAGGGCAAGCTCGTCGGGCGGCTGCACTCGCGGGAGACCGCCGCCAGGATGAAGGAGAAGCCCACCGGCAACGCCCGCGCCGTGAGCTACCGCTACCCGCCCATCGTGCGCATGACCAATACCTATATCGAGCCGGACCAGACCTCCTTCAACGACATGATTGCCGATATTAAAGAAGGCATCTACGCCAAGAACTGGTACGGCGGCATGACCAGCATGGAGATGTTTACCTTCTCCGCCGGCGAGGCCTACATGATACGCCACGGCAAGCTCGCCGAGGCCCTGCGCCCGGTAATGCTCACCGGCAACGTCTTCCAGACGCTGCAGAACATCGACGCCATCGGCGACGACCTGGACATGAACCAGGGCGGCGGCTGTGGCAAGGGGGGTCAGATGCCCCTGCCGGTCTCCAACGGCAGTCCCCACCTCCGCATCCGGCACTGCCTCATCGGAGGTAAATAATGGAAGCCATCCTGGCCCAGGCCAAAAAGGCGGCCCAGGCGGCGGAGGTCTTCCGCGTCGCCTCCGAGGAGACGCAGGTGCGCTTCGAGGCCAACCGCCTCAAGCAGCTCCAGACCAACCAGACCACCACTTTGGCCCTGCGCATCGTCAAGAACGGGCGTACCGGCTACGCTACCACCACCGGCCAGGGCGACGCCAAAGAGCTCATGGCCGCCGCCGTGGAGACGGCCGCCTTCGGCACCGAGGCCAGGTTCAGGCTCCCCGGCGCGGCGGACTATCCCGCCGTGGAAATCTACGACCCCGCCGTGAAAAATGTCTCCATCGAGCGGATGATTGCCCTCGGCGAGGCGATGGTCGCCGCCGTTACCGCCGACACGCCGGGCATCGTCTGCGAGGCCGGGGTCAGCCGGGGCGTCATCACCATGAGCCTTATTAACTCGCAGGGCGGTAGCGCGGAATACCGCAAGAGCTTTTTCAGCCTGGACATCGAGGGCAATCTCATCGAGGGCACCGATATGCTCTTCGTCGGCGAGAGCGAGAGCTCCTGCCACCCGCTCGACGATACCCGGAGCGTCACCGATTTAGTCCTGAGGCAGCTGGAGCTGGCCCGCCAGAAGGCCAGGGCCCCCACCCGACAGCTGCCGGTCATTTTCACCCCCAACGGCGTCATCTCCCTGGTCATCCCTCTCACCGCCGCCTTCAACGGCAAGACCGTCCTCGAAGGCGCCTCGCCGGTGGGGGACAAGCTCGGTAAGGCCGTCTTCGATAAAGATTTCAGCCTCCACGACGAGCCCATGCTGGCCTATCGCCCCGGCAGCCGCCCCTGCGACGACGAAGGCGT
>DAOUEH010000224.1:0-2905 GCA_034430635.1 Dehalococcoidales bacterium
CCGCCCCACGGCAAGGCCGGTAGCAACCCGCCGGAGCGGCTGGCGGCCTCCCCCCGGGGCAAGCAGGAGGAGGTATCATGAGTCTATCGGGACGGAGCCTGGTAACCATCGACGACCTCTCCCACGGCGAGATTCTCGCCCTCTTCTCCCTGGCGGATGAAATGTCGGCGGACATGGAGGCGCAGCACGGCCTCTGCCGGGGCAAGGTCATGGCCAGCCTCTTCTTCGAGCCCAGCACCCGCACCCGGCTCTCCTTCGAGGCCGCCATGCACCGGCTGGGGGGCAGCGTCATCACCGCCTCGGACGTGGGGGCCAGCTCCCTGGCCAAGGGCGAGAGCATCGCCGATACGGCCCGCATCGTGGGGAGCTACGCCGATATCATCGTCATCCGTCACCCCTGGGAGGGGGCGGCCAAAGTGGTGGCCGATTACGCCGGTATCCCCGTCGTGAACGCCGGGGACGGCGGCCACCAGCACCCCACCCAGACCCTCTGCGATTTATATACCCTGTTCAAGGAAAGACACACCATCAAGGGGCTGAAGATAGCCCTCTGGGGAGACCTGAAATACGGGCGCACCACCCACTCGCTCATCTTCGCCCTGGCCCGCTTCGGGGCGGACATCCTCTTCTGCCCCAGCCCCGGCCTGGAGGTGCCCGAGCACGTCGTCGATAAGCTCATCACCGAGTACGGCGGCGAGGTAGAGAGGCCGGCGGCCTCCCCGCAGAGCGACGCGGAAAGCGTCTTCCCCGTCGACGCCATCTACACCACGCCGAGCAGCCCGCACCAGCTGGCCATGATGCCGGATATCAGCCTGCAGCTGGAGCTGCGCGAGGGGGTCGATGCCCTCTACGTCACCCGCCCGCAGAAGGAGCGGTTCACCGCCGGGGAAAAGGACGGCGATATCAAGGGGAAGTACCCGGTGGTGGATAAAAAGCTCCTTAAAGGGCGGGCCTTCCGGGAGACGCTGGTGATGCACCCGCTGCCCCGCGTCGACGAGCTGGCCTACGACGTGGACGCCGACCCGCGCAGCATGTACTTCAAGCAGGCCGCCCGCGGCGTGCCGGTGAGGATGGCCCTGCTGGCGCTGCTGCTGGGGGTCAAGGATATTACCGTCCCCAAGATAGACTCGCCGGCCCCGCCGGACTACCCGGTCTACCGGCACGACATCACCCCGGTCTGCCCCAACCCGGCCTGCGTGGCGGCCCAGCCTACCGAGAAAAAATACCTCCAGCCGGAGTTCAAGATAGTCAAAACGCAGCCGCTGACGCTGCGCTGCGTCTACTGCGAGCACGGCTTCGAGCCCAAGTTCGTCGCCAGCACCGAATGGCACGAGGGCAAGCTGGATACCAAGAAATACCACGACGCCGACAGCCACTGGACGCACACCATAAGACCAGAGAACCTCATCGTTTTCAATACCGAGGCGGAGGCGGCCGCCCACGGCTTCAAGCCCAGCCACTACACGGGAGGACACCACTAGCTCATGGCCAGCGCATTACTGATTAAGGGCGGGCGTGTCATCGACCCGGCCCGGGATATCGACAAGACCGCCGACCTGCTCGTCAAAGAGGGCAAAATCGCCTGGCTCGGCGAGGGCGCCCCGCCGGAGGCGGGCCACGCCGTCCTCGACGCCGCCGGGTTTATCGTCTGCCCCGGCTTCATCGACCTGCACACTCACCTGCGCCAGCCGGGCGGCGAAGACAAGGAGACCATCGCCACCGGCACGCTGGCGGCGGCGCGGGGCGGCTTCACCACCGTCTGCTGCATGCCCAACACCGAGCCGCCCCTGGACAACGAGGCCATGCTCAATTACGTGCGCACCGTGGCCGCCCGCGAAGGGGCCGTGCGCGTCTTTCCTATCGGCTGCGTCACGGTGGGACGAAAGGGGCTGGAGCTTACCGACCTCAACGAGCTGGAGATGAACGGGGCCGTGGCCTTCAGCGACGACGGCGACCCGGTGGGCAGCCCGGACATCATGCGGCGGGCGCTGGAATACAGCCGGGACTACCGCCGCCCCATCATCGACCACTGCGAGAACCTCTTCCTCACCCAGGGCGGGCAGGTCAACGAGGGCATCGCCTCCCTGGAGCTGGGCCTGCGCGGCATCCCCGCCACCGCCGAGGAGCTTATCGTCCAGCGCGACCTGGACCTGGCCCGCGAGACGGGCGGGCACGTCCACATCGCCCACGTCAGCACCGAGGGCTCGGCCGACCTCATCCGGGCCGCCAAGGAGGCGGGTGTCCCCGTCACCGCCGAGGTCACTCCCCACCACCTTACCCTCACCGAGGAGGACGTGCTGAAATATAAGAACCTGGCCAAGGTGAACCCGCCGCTGCGCACCGAGCGTGACACCCGGGCCCTGCTGCGCGCCCTGAACGACGGCGTCATCGACATCGTGGCCACCGACCACGCCCCCCATACCGCCGCCGACAAGGAGGGCGATTTTACCAAAGCGGCCTTCGGTATCAGCGGGCTGGAGACGGCCCTGGGGAGCCTGGTGGGGCTGATTTTACGCAGCGACCTCTCCCTGAACACCCTCGTCGCGGCGCTCACCGTGGGGCCGGCGCGCACCCTGGGCTACGAGAAGCTGGGCACGCTGGAGACCGGCGCCCCGGCGGACGTCTGCATCTTCGACCTGCACCGGGAGTGGGTGGTCGACCCGGCCCGATTCGCTTCAAAAGGTAAGAACACGCCCCTGGCGGGCCGCACGCTCACCGGCAAGGTCATGGCGACGATTTATATCGGCCAGCCGGTCTACCTGGACGATTCTTTAAAGATAGAGGCGAAGGCAACTCAATAGGGGAGCTTGAGTTTTTTAAATGTCATTGCGAGGAGCGCAGCGACGAAGCAATCTCATACGGTAGCCGTGGACAAACAATATTATATCTACATAATGACCAATAA
>DAOUEH010000225.1:0-1890 GCA_034430635.1 Dehalococcoidales bacterium
ATCGACGAGGGGGGCATCCACGCCCAGGGCACGCCGCCGGAGGTCATCACCGAGGCCAATATCCGCCAGGTCTACGGCGCCGGGAACTGCGTCTATACCCACCCCGTCAACGGCCTCCCCACCGTGCTCCTCAGCGCCCACCGGAATAACGTCGGGGCAAGGGGCCGGAGCTAGACATGGAAGCGCTGCTGGTGCTGGCGACGGCCGTCGTCCTCGACCTGGCCCTGGGCGACCCCCCCGATGCCCTCCACCCCGTTGCCTGGATGGGCAGGGTCATTTCCTGGCTGGAGAAAGGGGGTCGGCGGCTCCCGCCCGCCGGCCAGCTTATCTACGGCATCATCATGACGCTGTTCGTCGCCGGGCTCTTCACGGCCGCGCTCTATTTTCTCTATCTGCTCGTGGGGCACTACAGCCAGGCCGGGGGCATCATCCTGGGGGGGGTGCTCCTCAAGCTCACCTTCTCCATCCGGGGCCTGTGGCGAACGGCCTGTAAAATAAGGGATTTCCTGCAAAAAAGCGACCTCACGACCGCCCGCTACGAGATACGCGCCCTGGTCAGCCGGGAGACGCAAGACCTCTCGGAACCCCAGCTGGCCTCGGCGGCGGTGGAATCGGTGGCCGAGGGCCTGGGCGATAGCCTGGTGGCCCCCCTTTTCTATTTTCTCCTCTTCGGGCTGCCGGGGGCCATTGCCTACCGTGTTGTCAACACGCTGGACTCCATGATAGGCTATCACGGCCGCTACGAGCACCTGGGCAAGTTCGCCGCGCGCCTTGACGACATCCTCAACTTCATCCCGGCCCGCCTGGCGGCCCTGCTGCTGGTGCTGGCCGCCGCG
The DNA here is from genome assembly GCA_034430635.1 of Dehalococcoidales bacterium. Taxonomy (GTDB): domain Bacteria; phylum Chloroflexota; class Dehalococcoidia; order Dehalococcoidales; family RBG-16-60-22; genus DAOUEH01. The sequence goes on from DAOUEH010000225.1 coordinate 837, forward strand.
CTTAAACGTCACGGCCGACACGCCTGGCGGACGGCTATAGCCGGGCGCGCCCGCACCGAGAGCCCCAATGCCGGCTGGCCGATGGCGGCCATGGCCGGGGCGCTGGATGCCCGGCTGGAAAAAACCGGCCATTACGTGCTGGGGGACTCCGGGGCGGCCCCGAATGCGGACACGATTACACGCGCCGTGAAGTCGTTTCTCACGGCGGCCTCGCTGTGGCTGGCGATTTGTTTTATCGCCGAGGGGGTGAGCTTTGCCATTACGGCCCAGACGTAATATCGCCGGTCTCGGTAAGTGCCACCACGGCGGCATCGACCCCGCCGAGATGGCCTCGCGGGGCATCGACCCGGCGGAGATAATCGATTTCAGCATCTCCACCAACCCCTTCATGCCGCCGCCGGGCATCCGGGAAATACTGAGCGACCTGTCCTTCGGGCAGTACCCGGACTCCGCGGCCTACGAGCTGCGCCGGGCGCTGGCGGAAAGGCTCTCGGTAACGCCGGACAACCTGCTGGCGGGCAGCGGCACCACCGAGCTGATACGCCTCATCGCCCTCACCTACCTGCGGCGGGGAGACGGCGTGCTCGTCATCGAGCCTACCTACGGCGAGTACGAGGTGGCCGTGAAACTCAGCGGCGGCCGGATATTCAGCTACCGCGCTCAGGAAAGGGATGGCTTCCAACCCGATATTAAAGAGGTTACCGGCCTCATCCGCGCCCACCGCCCCCGCATCTGCTTCATCTGCAACCCCAATAATCCCACCGGCGTCTATCTTTCCCGCGGCGCCATCGAGGCCATTCTGGCGGCCATGCCGGACGGGCTGCTCGTCCTCGACGAGGCCTATATCGCCTTCGTCGGGAACGCCTGGAACAGCACCACTCTCACCGCCCGCGATAACTGCGTTCTCCTGCGTTCGATGACCAAGGACTACGGCATGCCCGGCCTGCGCCTGGGCTACGCCGTGGCGCACCGCGAGATAATCGGGGCCCTGCGCCGGGTGATGCCGCCCTGGAGCGTCAACAGCGCCGCCCTGGCGGTGGGCGCCGCCGTCCTG
>DAOUEH010000226.1:0-8106 GCA_034430635.1 Dehalococcoidales bacterium
TCCCCATCGAGCAGTTCGGCGAGGTGGCCCTCAAATCGGCCAGCCCGCCGCGCGTGGCCGGGCGCTGCAGCGTCTTCGCCAAGAGCGATATGATTCACCTGCAGCAGGTGGGCACCCCCGTTCACGATATCGTCGCCGGGCTGTGTTTCGCCATGATACGCAACTTCAAAGGGCAGGTCATCCGCGGCCGCGACCTCGGCAGGCCCGTGGCCTTTCAGGGCGGCGTGGCCGCCAACCAGGGCATCCGCCGCGCCGTGCTGGAGGTGCTGGAGCTCGACGAGGCCGACCTGATTATCCCGGAGCACTTCGCCGTGCTGGGGGCGGCCGGGGCGGCCCTGACCGCCGGGGAGGGCCAGCTCCCCAGCGATACCCTGGCCCGGCTCGAAGATTACATCAAAAGCCGCGAGTACGAGTTCGTGACCCTGCCGCCGCTTAGCGGCGACGACTACCCCATCGAGACCGAGCCGGTCAAAATCACCGCCACCGGGCCTGTCGAGGCCTACTTGGGCGTGGACATCGGCTCCATCAGCACCAAGGTCGTCGTCATCGATAAAGCCAATAACGTCCTGGCGCGCCGTTACCTGATGACCGCCTCGCGGCCCATCGAGGCGGTGAAACAGGGGCTGGCCGAGGTGGGCGTGGAGCTCAAAGGCAAGGTGGTCATCAAAGGGGCGGGGTCCACCGGCTCCGGCCGCTACATGACCGGCGAGTTCTTCGGCGCCGACGTCATCCGCAACGAGATTACCTCCCACGCCCGGGCGGCCGCCTTCGTCTGCCCGGAGGCGGACACCATTTTCGAAATCGGCGGGCAGGACGCCAAGTACATCAGCCTCCAGAACGGGACTATCGTCGATTTCGCCATGAACAAGGTCTGCGCCGCCGGGACGGGCTCTTTCCTGGAGGAGCAAGCCGAGAAGCTGGGCATCAGCATCAAGGACGAGTTCGGCGAGCTGGGCCTCGCCTCCAAGACTCCCCTCGACCTGGGCGAGCGCTGCACCGTCTTCATGGAGTCGCAGCAGAACTACTGCAAGCAGCGCGGCGCCGCCAAGCAAGACCTGGTAGGCGGGCTGGCCTACTCGGTGGTGAAGAACTACCTGACCAAGGTCGTCGAAGACCGGAAAATCGGCGAGCATATCCTCTTCCAGGGCGGGACGGCCTTCAACCGCGCCGTCAAGGCCGCCTTCGAGGCCATCACCGGCAAGAAGGTCACCGTGCCCCCCCACCACGACATCCTGGGGGCCATCGGCGTGGCCATGCTGGCCCGGGAGGAGATGGAAATAAGTCACAAGCCTACCCGCTTCCGCGGCTTCGATTTGGCCGAAAGACAATACGAACTATCATCCTTCGAGTGTAAAAGCTGCTCCAACCGGTGCGAGATTCATAAAGTAGTTTTCGCCGGGGAGAAGCCCCTCTTCTACGGCTCGCGCTGCGGCAAGTGGGACAGCACCGAGCAGAAAGCGAAGCGAAAATCATCCAAGATACCGCGCCTCTTCGAGGAGCGCAGCGAGCACCTGCTCAATACCTACAGCAAGGACACCCCCGATAAGCCCAACGGGAAGAAGGTAGGCATCCCGCGCGTGCTCTTCTTCCACGAGCTTTACCCCCTCTGGAAGGCCTTTTTCACCGAGATGGGCTTCGAGGTGGTGCTCTCCGAGCCCACCAACCGCCACATCATCCGGCAGGGGGTGGAGAACATCGTCGAGGAGCCGTGCCTGCCCATCAAGCTGGCCCACGGGCACATGCTCAACCTGCTGGAGAAAGAACCGGACTACATCTTCCTGCCCGTGCAGTGCACCATGGAGAAGCTCTCCGGCGATTTCAACAAGTCGTGGAACTGCCCCCTCACGCAGAGCCTGCCCTATATCCTGCTCAGCTCCACGCGGATTAAAGAGATACTGGAGGCGCCCTCCGGCAAGACGCCTAAAATCCTGCGCCCCGTCATCCACCCCGACCGGGGACGCCCCTGGCTGAAAAGAGTTCTCCGTAGAGCCGCTAAAGACGCCGGAATTACGTCGCGGACGCGGATAGACAGGGCCATCGAGACCGGCCTGGCCGCCCTGGACGAGTTCAACGCCTGGCAGCAGCGGCGCGGCGGCGAGATACTGGCCAGCCTCCAGCCCGACGAGAAGGCTATCGTCGTCATCGGGCGGGCCTACAACACCTACGACGAGGCGATAACCCTCAACCTGCCGGAGAAGCTGCGCGACCTCAACGTGCTGGCCATCCCGCTGGACTTCCTGCCGCTGGCCTCCGTGGCCGCCGAGGTGAGTCATTCCCACCCCAACATGTACTGGAAGGCCGGTCAGAAGATACTCTGCGCCGGCCATATCATCGCCCACGACCCGCGCCTCTTCGGGCTGTACGTCACCAACTTCGCCTGCGGCCCCGACTCGTACCTGGTGAAGTTCTTCTCCAAGGAGACCGAGGGCAAGCCCTTCCTCACCATCGAAATCGACGAGCACTCCGCCGACGCCGGCATCATCACCCGCTGCGAGGCCTTCATCGATACCATCCGCCACGCCTCCACCCGCGGCGTGAGTAAATACATCCCCCTGGTGCGCGTCTCCTCCAACCACACCGGCCAGCGCCGCGTCTACGTGCCCTATATGATTGACCACGGCTACGTCATCGCCGCCGCCATGCGCGCCTCCGGGGTGGACGCCGAGCCCCTGCCCGAGTCCGACGAGCTGACGCTGGAAATAGGCCGCCGCTACACCACCGGCAAGGAGTGCTACCCCTCGATTATCACCAGCGGCGATATCGTCAAGAAGACCATGGCGCCCGACTTCGACCCCGAGCGCGCCGCCTTCTTCATGCCGGGGGCCTCCGGCCCCTGCCGCTTCGGGCAGTACAACCGCCTGCACCGCCTCATCCTCGACGAGCTGGGGCTGGAGCAGGTACCCATCCTCGTCTTCGACCAGACGGGGGGCTACCACCAGGACGTGGCCGCCCTGGGGCAGGGCTTCCGCCTGCACGCCTGGCGGGCCATCGCCATCCTGGACTCCATGCAGAAGATGCTTTTAGAACGTCGTCCCTACGAGGTAAATACGGGCGAGACCGACGCCGTTTACAAGGAGTACCTGGGGACCCTCATCCGGGAGACCGGCTCATCGGGTGAGACACTCAGGGACTTCTCCCGCCGCGCCCGCCAGGCCTTTGATAGCGTTAAGATAGATACCGGCCAGCCCAAGCCGCGCGTCGGCATCGTGGGGGAAATTTTCGTCCGCTCCAACCCGTTCGCCAACGACGGCCTCATCCGCAAGCTGGAGGCCCTGGGCACCCAGTGCGGCGTGCCGCCCATCGAGGAGTGGCTGGACTACATCGACCACCAGCGCAAGCGCCGCAACCGCCTGCACCTGGAGGGAGGCTGGCGCGACTGGGCACGGCAGAAGCTCACCGAAATCGTCCAGGAGAGCGTCGCCGAGCCGCTGCGCCGGGAGTTCGACGGCTCCATAGCCGCCTTCAAACGGGAACTGCCCACCCAGAAAATCATCGACCGGGGGCACGCCTACCTCACCCCCGCCGTGGAGGGGGAGGCCATCCTCAGCATGGGGCGCGTCGTGGAGTACGCCGAGCACGGCTTCGACGGCATCGTCAATATCATACCGTTCGGCTGCATGCCGGGGACCATCGTGAGCCTGCTGCTGCACCAGTTCCGCCAGGACTACGGCCTGCCCGTCCTCAACGTGGTGGTGGAGGGCACCAAAGACCCCGGCGAGTCCATACGCTTCGAGGCCTTCATCCAGCAGGCGCGGGAGCACTTACTTAACAAGCAGTAGCACGGGCACTAAGAAGAAAATCCACTCCCTATCCCCAGATTTATTTACCTCACCCCCTTTGTCCCCCTCTCCTTCGGAGGCAGGGTGAAGGAGAGGGGGAACTTAATATGAAAGAGGGGCTTACGCCCCTCTTAAACACCCGTTTGGTGGGGCGGGGAAAACTAAGGGCTAAGCCGCCGATGACGAGGGCGGCTTGGGTGGGAATAGATTACACCGACGGGGCGGGGCAGTGGCGTAAGACGGATTGCTTCGCTACGCTCGCAATGACAAAGAAAACCTCAATAAAAAAGGGGGCTTACGCCCCCTTAAATTATCCCCTTGAAATAATACCTTACTCTATCGCCGATTCCCCGCCGTAAACCCTCTCCTTCCAGGTGACCCCGGCGCCGAAGAGCCAGCGGCCCAGGGAGTAGACAACAGTAACGAAGAGATAGATTATACCCAGCGGGTGCAGCCAGGTGGAAACCGCCGGCTCCTTAAAGCGCGTATCCACCAGCCAGCGCATGAAATAAATCAACGCTATCTGAAAGATAACTATCCCTTTCCAGAGATAAGAGGCATCGGTCATGAAAAAGCCGTTCCAGAGCCAGTAGAACGGTCCTATGTAGAAAAACAGGGCGATGCCGATGAGCACCAGCAGCATCAACGGGGTGATGGCCGCTATGGAATAGACGCAGCGTACCAGGCCGCGCCACATCGCCGCCGCCGTGGGGTACATATCGCAGGAGACCATCGAGGACAGGTCGACGGCAATATGGCGGCCGCCGGCGCGGGAGACCTCGATGCCCATCCAGATATCCTCCAGGATACGGGACTTGACCACCTCGTGCCCGCCGATACGCCGGTACTCCTGGCTGGCGAAGAAGAGGAACTGGCCGATGGCCACCGAAGGCCGCGGTGTTTTCAGGCGGTGTATCAGCCAGAGCGGGGCCCAGCCGATAATGAGAAAGTAAATCACCGGCACGCCTATCTTCTGCACCAGCGACCTGGCCAGCTGCCGTGGAAATCCGGAAAGCAGCGATACCTTCTGTTGCCGCGCCAGGGCAAGCACCCCGCGCAGCATATCGGGGGTATGGACGGTATCGGCGTCCACGAAGAGGAACCAGTCGCCGCGGGCGTGCTGCGAAAGCTGGTGGCAGGCGTAGGGCTTGCCCGCCCAGTCCTCGGGGAGGGGCCGGCCCTGAATGAGCTTGATACGGCCGTCCTGCGCCGCCAGCCCGGCGACGATGGCCGCCGTAGCGTCGGTGGAGTTATCGTCCAGCACCAGTATCTCGAAGTTAGGATAGTCCTGCTTTATCAGCGAATCCAGACACGCCCCGATGTTCTCCGCTTCGTCCCGGGCCGGCACCATGACGGAAATCAGGGGCGCCGGACTGGGCACCTTGGCATCGGCCCGCGGCGCTTTCAGGTTCTTCAGGTTGAGGTAAAGATTGACCAGAAATAGAGCCAATACCGCGGCGATGATTATCTGGTATACCAAGCTTCCACCTCTCTAGGCACTGGTGGTATGCCCCCGCACGATTGACTGAATCCACCGGTAGAGAAACCCTCCCAGGCCGGGCAGGGAATGCAGGTCGGGGAGGTGCTTCACCGTCATCACGCCGAGGATGGTCAGCATGAGCAGTATTTTCCAGCCTTCCGCCCCCGTCAGGGCCAGGTAGGTCAGCGTGCCGACGGAGCCGAAGATGGCCACCCAGGCGTTGGCCCGGATGAACATGGCGCTCAGCACCATGATGGCCGTGAAGACGAAGAGTATATCCGGCTGGGGGAGGGCCATGAACACCCCGAAGGTGACCGCTATCGCCTTGCCGCCGCGTCCCTTGAGGAACGGCGAGAAGGCGTGCCCCAGTATCGGGCATATGGCGATAATAGCCAGCGCCAGCCCGTCCTGGGCGAAAACCAGGTGCGCCACCAGGACGAAGGGGACGCCTTTGGCGATATCCAGGAGCACCGCCGGCCAGCCCGCTTTGTGGCCCCCCGCCCGGAAGACATTGGCCGCCCCGGGGTTGCCATCGCCGTAGGCGCGGATATCCTTATGCAGTATCCAGCGTCCGATGACGATGGAGAAAGGCACGGCTCCCAGCCAGAAGGCACCCAGGGCCAGCAGCACCGTGGAAACGATTTCCATTATCCGGTTATCCTATCCCGCAACTATACCTTGAATATCTTGGTATACAATAGACCAAAACTACCGCCGCGTCAAGTATTCCCGGCGATACTCCGGGTGCTTTTAGGGCAGGACGTACCCCTTATCCCCAGGATGATAGCGCCCATAATGCCACATAATATACCCATAGGCCCCCCGAAGAGGATGACATAGGTGAAGATAAGCTCGATGATGTGTACCGCCAGGCCCTCCACCGCCGCCACCCCGCCGATGGCCACCGCCAGCCGGCTGATAATCTCCACGTACCAGAAGGAGAGGAATATTATCCCGAAGACGGAGGCGGCCAGCAGCACTAGGTAATTCCTGGCCCGGTGCCAGCGACGCGTCGCCATGAGGAAGATAACGCCGGTAGCCAGGTAGGCCAGGATATAGCCCGGCAGGTCATCGAGCCCGATGAAGATAATGGCTATCACCAGGAGCAGCAGCACCAGGAGCAGGATGCGGTTGCCCGGCCGCAGCCTGGCCAGTATCTCTCCCGTTTTCTTCACGAATACCCCCGTCGGCGGATGCCACCATCTATACTAATACCGGTGCCCTTTTTTAGCAAGTGGGGCCTTTACGGGCTTTTTTGTACTGGCGGGACGAAGGAGAATAGAGTATAATTGGACGGAAGCCAATGGTAAAATCCATCAAGCCTTTTGTTCGTGAAATCATCATCACCGTCGCCATCGCCCTGGCCCTGTTCCTGGTGGCGCGGTTGAGTATTCAGACCTACGAGGTCTTCCAGACCAGCATGGAGCCCAACTTCTACGAAGGCCAGCGCGTGGTGGTCAACAAGGCCACCTACTGGTTCGGCGGGCCGCAGCGCGGCGACGTGGTCATCCTCAAGGCACCGGCCAGCGACGAGGAGTTTATCAAGCGCATCATCGGCCTGCCGGGCGATACCGTGGAGATAATCAGCGGCCAGCTCTATATCAACGGCGTGGCCATCGAGGAGCCGTACGTCACCCGCTCTTTCACCTATTCCCTGGGCAAGCTGGAGGTCGCCGAGGATAACTATTTCGTCCTCGGTGATAACCGTGACATCTCCAACGACTCCCACAACGGCTGGCTGCTGCCGTGTGACGACGTCATCGGCAAGGCCTGGCTGATAACCTGGCCGCCCTCGGACTGGGGGACGGTGCCCGCTTACCGCCTTAAAGAGCAGCTCCCCGAGGCGGAGGCCCAGACGTATAACCTCCCCGATTATGAATTCATCCCGGTGTGGAGCTGAACGGTGACCGCCAGCGTGGTGCGCATGTTCGAGGCGTCCGGAGCGGTGCTCCGGGGGCACTTCCTGCTGGCCTCCGGGCGGCATTCCCCCGTCTACTGGGAGAAGGCCAGGGTCTTACAGTACCCCGCCTATACCGAGAAGCTCTGCACCATGATTGCCGGCCACTTCCGTAAAGAACGCATCGACCTGGTGGCCGGCCCCACCACCCCCGGCATCATCCTGGCCTACGAGACGGCCCGGCAGCTGGGCATGCGCGGCATCTTCGCCGAGAAGGCCGCCGGCGGCGGCCGGGAGTTCCGGCGCGGCTTTGAGATTAAGCCCGGCGAGCGCGTCCTCGTCGTCGACGATGTCCTCACCACCGGCGGCTCGGTGCGCGATGTCATCGCCGCCGTCCGTAAGCTGGGGGGCGTTGTCGCCGGGGTCGGCGTCATGGTCGACCGCACCACGATTAAGGTAGACTTCGGCGTCCCGCTCTACGCCTGCCACCGCGCCGACGAGGTCACCTACCCGCCCGATGACTGCCCCCTCTGCGCCGAGGGCGTCCCCCTGGTGACCCCCGGCTCCAGCCAGCCAAAGACCAGCTAAGGGGGCTCTTTTTGTCTCTTTCAGCCTGACCTTTGTTATTTATGAACCTCACCCCCTTTGTCCCCCTCTCCAAACTCAGCATCAGGAAAGACCCTTGATATTCTGTTTGGAGAGGGGGAATTAAATATATAAAGAGGGGCTTCGCCCCTCTTAAACACCCCTTGTTAGTGATAGCGGCTGGCACCCCTCCTGCGGGCTACTCCCCTTTTCAATAGAGTTCACGAGAGAGAGTTTCTTTCACCCTTGGGGCGGGGGGAGTATACTATGGGATAAGCCACGGATGCCGCGAGGGCGGCTTGGGTGGGAATAGATTACACCGAGGGGCGGGGTGGAACGGATTGCTTCGTCGCCGGTGGCTCCTC
>DAOUEH010000227.1:0-2126 GCA_034430635.1 Dehalococcoidales bacterium
AGCCCTTCTCCTTGAACTCCTCCCAGGTGCACAGCCCCGCCTGGGGGACGCCGGAGGTATCGAAGCCTTTCTTAATCAGCCCCGCCTCGGTCTCGCCCATGGTGTACTCCTCCAGCATGCCCAGCTTCTCGGCGATGGCACAGACGATTTCGTAGTCGCTCTTCGACTCGCCCCGTGGCGCGACGCATTTGCCGTCGAGGAATATCGAGCGGAACTCGGCGGTAAAGACGTCCACCTGGATGTCGTCCGTCTCGAACTTGGTCGTCGCCGGCAGGATGATGTCGGCGAACTCGCAGTCGTTCTCCAGCCAGGGGTGCTGCGCCAGGACGAACTCTATCTGCGGGCTGCGGAAGGCGTCCGCCATGCGGTTACCGCCGTTCCAGCAGGACATCCAGGAAGGCGTATCCGTCCATATCATGCGCACCTCGACGCAGCCGTCGGCGGGATACTTGTACTGCACGAACTGGTCTTCCACTAAATAGCGGCACTGCGTGTTGCCGTACCACTTGAGGGGCGGGTTGAGGATGGCCTCGTGAATGAGCAGCTTGGGGATAATCTGCTGCGGCATGTCCGGCTCGGTAAAGCCGCGGTTGGCCTCCACCACGCTGGGGTAGACCACCGGGCCGGGCATGGGGTTGGTGTCGTCGCCGATGAGCCAGTTGGGCGGGTTCCACCCCCCGAAGATGCCCCACTCAATCATGCTCAGCTGGTGGCAGCCCGGCTTGCCCAGGCCCTGCATCCCCAGCAGGCAGACCTCCAGCCGCGCCGGCTCGGTGGAGTAAGGGCTGCGGACGCCGGGGCCGCCGTTGCTGTGGGAGATGGCGGTGGCCTGCGACGCCCAGGCCCGCGCCAGGGCCTTGATGATGCGGGTGGGGACGCCGGTCAGCGGCGACGCCCAGCCGGGCGTCTTGGGGACGCCGTCCTCTTTGCCCAGGACGTAGTCGGCGAACTTATCGAAGCCTACGGCGTGGGTCTTGATGTAGTCTTTATCGTAGGTGCCCTCGGTAAGCCACTGGTAGGCGATGGCCAGGTGCAAAGCCGCGTCGGTATTGGGTAAAATGGGTATCCATTTATCGGCGTGGACGGCGGCGCCGTAGTTCAGGTCGGGGCAGACGTAGACCTGTTTGATGCCCAGCTCGGTGAACCAGTAGCAGAGCCGGCTGACCGTCTGGCCGCCCCAGCCCCAGGTGGTCGTCTCCGGGTCGCAGCCCCAGAAGAGAATCATCCCGGCGTGCTCGGCGATATCGGGGAGGGTATTCGTACTGTTGCGCTGCTTGCCCACCGGCTCGCAGCCCCAGACGTGCTTGGCGCCCCAGTACCACCCTTCCCAGCTGTCCGGGTTGCGGGTCTGCCAGGTATAGCCGCCCATCAGCCTCAGCAGTCTCCGGCAGCAACCGTGGGCGGCGTGGACGGTCTTCGTCTCCCCGTGGCCGTCGGCCTGGGCCAGGATGGCCGTCGGGCCGTACTTTTTCTGTATCCGCCTTATCTCGGCGGCGATGATGTCCGTGGCCTCGTCCCAGGTGATGCGCTTATACCGGCTCTTGCCCCGGTTCCGGGGATTGCGCTCGCCCGCGGGGTCCCAGTCCACCCGCTTCAAGGGGTACATGACGCGGTTGGGGGAGTAGACCCGGTTTTTATAGGCAATTGAGTAGGGAGGCAGCAGCGTCCTCAGGGTCGGCTCGAAAGACTTCCCGCGCGCCTCGATTTTCCAGGGACGGAACTCCTCGGGCTTGTACTTCCAGTCGAAGTGCAGCGGCCGGATGCGGACGATTTTACCGTTTTTTACATCCACCATGCCGGCGTTGGCGTCCTCGGTCACCCCGCCGAAGGAAAGCCCCTTGACGATAGTCCTCTCTTTGTCTGGCATGTTGCCCCCCTTGAGCGTGTTTTTTCGGTCTTTAGCCTTTATATAAGGGTATGTCCCCCACGTTGATGTCTTTGGAGGCGTCGACTGTAGCGATGGTGCGGGGGAGATAGCCGCCCTTCTCGATGAGCAGCGAGTACTGCCCCGGCTCCTGCCGCTCGAACCAGAAGTCCCCGAAGTTGTCGGTTTGCAGGGTGGCTACCTGCTTGCCCTTGGCCCCCTTCAAGGTGACGGTGGCCCCTTCGAGACATTCGTCTGCTTC
>DAOUEH010000228.1:0-6537 GCA_034430635.1 Dehalococcoidales bacterium
AAATATGGGAGGAAATTTATTAACCTCACCCCCTTTATCCCCCTCTCCAAACTGGGTATCAGAGTAAAGCCTTTAATTTTTGTTTGGAGAGGGGGAACTTAAATTGAAAAAGAGGGGCTAGCGCCCCTCTTAGACACCCCAGAATAATTTATAAGGCTATGCCCCTCTTCGCGGGCTACTCCTCTTTGCCCCACCACGCCACCTGGGAGTGTTTTTATCCCACCCGACCCACCCCGGGGCATTTATAGCCCGTCCCCAAGATTTTTACCCCTCTCCCCAGTCGGTTAGGAGCATACCTCTCTCCCTATTGTGGTGGGGGGTAAAGGGGTGGTATCTGGGGGCTAAGCCGCGGATGATACTGGGCGGCTTGGGCGGGAATAGATATCACTGATGGGGCGGAGGTGTGGGGGGAAAGACAAAGTAAAGATAAGCTGAATTCCTCTAAATACCCCTTAACGCCGCCTGCAGGGCCTCTTTCGTCTCCGGCGTCGTCACGGCGATAATCTGGTCGCCCGCCTGGAGGACGGTGGCGGGCGCCGGGGCGCGGGCGCTCCCCTCGGCGGGGATAATCAGGGCCAGCTTGCTCCCCTTGGGAAGCGTTAGCTCCTTGACCGCCTTGCCGACGGTGGTGGACTCCGGCGATATCTTGACGTCTACGATAACCAGGTCTTTCTCCTCCAGCGAGAGCAGCTCCGTGGCCGGGTGGGTGGGCACCTCGCGCTCGATGGCCTCCAGGATAATATCGGTGGCGGAAATGGTGACATCCACCCCCAGCTTCTTGAAGAGAGCGGCGTTCTGGGGATTGCGCAGGCGGGCGATGGTGCGGGGCACGTTATGCTTGTGCTTGGCCACCTGGCAGGCCACCAGGTTGTCCTCGTCGTCGCCGGTTACGGCCACCAGCATATCGGCCCGGCCGGTGCCCACCTCGGCCAGGGTGGCCGCCTCGCAGCCGTCGCCGCGGAAGCAGACGCTCCCCAGCTCCTCGGTGATGGTCTTGCAGATGCGGGCGTCCTTTTCCAGCACCAGTACCTCGTGACCTTCGTTAAGCAGGGCCTTGAGCAGGTAATATCCCAGCCGGCCGCCGCCGATGACGATGATATACATGCCTTACTTTTTCCCCCCTTTCTTCCCCGGTGCCTTCTTCTCCGGGCTCTCCCCCACCTTCTCCCGCAGCAGCTGGGCGAATATCTTGGTCGGGCTGAGGGTCTCCAGGCCCAGGGCGCTGTACATTTCCTCGCGCAGGGGGTCGTAGATGCGGCACATCACCCGCGGCACCTCGAAGATGTGCTTGCAAATCTGGCAGGCCATGACGTTGCGGTTATCGCCCTGGGTGAGGGCGATGAACATATCGGCGTCCTCGATACCCGCCTTTTTCAGGGTCTCCTCGTCGATACCGTTGCCGTAGAGGGCGGTGCCCCCGAATGAGGCGGGCAGCCGCCGGAAGCTGTAGGTATCGTTATCCAGGACGATGACTTCATGCCCGTCCTCGTCGAGCAGCGACGCCAGCCGGGCGCCGACACGACCGCAGCCCATAATAATGATTTTCATAGAAAAAACCCGCTTCGGCTCCGTTAGTCTTTACTGCTGATAGAGTATAACCGGACAGGGGGAATTTTTCAACACGTAGGGGACGACATTACCCAGGTTGAACTGCCCGAAGTGCCGCTTGTACTTGAATCCCATCAGGATGAGGTCTACCCCCCGCTCCACCGCCTCGTCCACGATGGCCGGGCCGGCCTCCCTGGCCTGGAGGATATCGGTCTCTACCTCGTAGTCCTCCTCTTCGGCCACGGTCTCGACGCGGTCGAGGATATCCTCGGCGCCGTGAATCTCGGAATGGATTTCGGCATCCAGCGGCAGGGCGCGCTTGATGGCCACCACCGATATGGCCCAGACCTTGCCCTTGTCCTTCTTGGCCAGGCGGCAGGCCAGCTTGATAGCCTCCTCATCGGCGTCGCTGCCGGCTACCGGCACCAGTACCTTTTTATATTCCATGAATCGTTAACCCGTTTTCAGTCGATAGTGGCTATTATAGTCCTATCGCTGTAATTCCACAATACTTTTACAGGGTTTTTTTATTCTGTTCTCCGGGTCTTACCTGCCACTCGTCGACCGGCTTGCGGCGGCGCCGGCGGAATATATAGTAGATAATCAGCCCCAGCACCATCCAGCCGAGCCCGATCCAGCGGCTGTACGCCTCGGTGATGAGAATGATGACCCATATCCCCGATGTCGCCAGCAGGCCGATGACGGCGCTGATGGGTATCTCCCGGCCCTTGATGTGGATATTCCAGCCGAGCTTGAAGGGGCGCGGCATCTCCGGTTTTCTGATTCTGAGCCCGATGATGGAGGCATGCGCCATCATAAAGGCCAGCAGCGAGCCGACGGCGTAGAGGGCGCCCATCTTGGCGAAGACATCGGTGGCGAAGAAGCCGGGCACCAGCAGCCCGATGGCGATGACAGAGAAGACGATGATGGCGACATAGGGCGTCTTGAACTTCTTGTGCACGCGGCTGAGGACGGGCGGCACCAGGCCGTGGGTGCCCTGAGAGAAGGCCAGCCGCGAGATGCCGATGAGCCCGGCGTTGGTGGCGATGAGGAGAATCGTCCCGGCGAGGACGGCGATAAGCGGTTTCAGGATGACGCGGATGAGCTCCACCGGCAGGTTGGAGGCGATGCCGGCCACCGGGTCGCGGGCCCACTCCGTGGCCAGCTCCTGAGGCGTCATCGCCGAGAGGGCTACCAGCGAGATACCCGCGAAAATCACCAGCACAGCCACAATCATCAGCACCAGCGCCCGGGGGACGCTTTTTTCCGGCTTTTTGGTTTCCTCGGCCATCTGTGACATCGTCTCGATGCCGGTATAGGCGATGGTGGCCAGGGCGATGCCCAGGATGAGATTTTCGGTGGTCGGCCAGTTGTTGATCATGCTCTGCCACAGCCGGGCCGGGTCGAAGAGCAGGATGAAGCCGATGACCACCAGCGATACCTGGGTGAGGATATCTATCAGGGTCGCCCCGATGTTGATGAAAGACGTCTCCCGGATGCCGATGACATTGACGACCATGAGGAAAAAGACGATGCCTATCGAGGTGAAGGTGCCGATGATGATGGAATCCTTGAAGGGATCCCAGAAAAATCCCAGGTAGGGCGGGATGGTGAAGGCGGAGATGGAGATGGTGACGATATAGCTGAGCATAAGCGCCCAGCCGGCGATGAAACCGGCCGTATCGCCGAAGCCGTGCCGGGCGAAGCTGGCCGAGCCGCCGGCCTCCGGCAGGGCCGCCGTGCCCTCGGCGTAGGTAAGAGCCGTGAAGATGAAAAGCACCCCGGCGATACCCAGGGCGACCGGCGTCGCCCCCATGGCCACCAGGGCCACGATGCCCAGGGCGTAGTAAATGGAAGAGCCGACGTTCCCGTAGCCGGCACTGAATACGGCGGGAATCCCCAGCACTCTTCTTAAGCGGAATTTCTTAATTCTCCGGGGACGGAAAATCCTGTCGCCGGGTTTGTGGCTCCAATTATCAGGCATGTTCCTTCAATTGGAATATTATATCATTTTATTCAAACTAATGATATACGCCCGGAGAGCACCCGCGGACGCCCCAGTAATATCCCGATATTGCCAAAGGGCCGCATATATGTTCGTAAAATGCTTGACAACTGGAGAATAATTAAATATAATACGGCCAGTTGGCATATTTAAGCTTGGTATTACTGTAAAATGATTATCAAGACGAGAATTTTCGAAATGTCCAACGGCAGATACCAGAACCTGTCTCACCTGGCCGAGGCCATGGGGCTATCCGTCAGCCAGGTCTATCGTGTGCGGGAAGGCAAGCGTGGTATCAACGAGAAATTCATCATCGGGGCGAAGAGGGCCTTCCCCGATTCCCGGCTCGACGAGCTCTTCTATTTCAAGACCAAATCCACGACCCGCGGCAGTTACTCCCCTTCGGCTTAACCTCGCCACCCCCGGTCTCAGATGCTGGTATCCTCTTCCCCTATCTTACGCAGCTCCTCGGGGTTGTCCATCCGGTCGATGTAGAGCGTACCGTTGAGGTGGTCTATCTCGTGCTGCAGCGCCTGGGCCAGGAACCCCTCCGCCTTGATGCGCAGCGCCTTGCCGTTGGCGTCCAGGCCCTTGACGGTAACCGCCTCCGCCCGCCGCAGCTGGCCCATGTAGCCGGGGACGCTGAGGCAGCCCTCGCTGACCAGCTGCTCGCCCTTGCTCTTGACTATCTCCGGGTTGACGAGGATGATGTCCTCCGTATCGGGCAGGCCGATGACGGCCACCCGCAGGGAGACGCCCACCTGGGGGGCCGCCAGCCCCGCCCGGCCGGTATCGGCGTGGAGGGTCTCGCGCATGTCCTTAATCAGCTTCTTGATGGAGCGGTCGACCGTGCTGACCTTTTTGGCCTTTTGCCGCAGCACGGGGTCGGGCAGCGTCCGGATGGGCAGAACCGTCATCATATCTCCTAATTAATATATTGCCTCAGGCATTCCTAGTTTACTGAACCAGCCCCACCGGGTCAATATCCACCGTCCAGCCCCGGGGCAGGTCGACCGGCGCCAGGAAGGCGGCCAGCCCCCCGCCGCGCAGGACGAGCTGCCAGCGGTAGCGCCCCCGGCGGCGGGGAATGAAGGCCGGGGCGGGCCCGACGATGTCTATCCCGGCCACGCCCCTGGCGGCTATCTGGCTTGTCAGCACGTCCTTCATCCGCTCCGCCTCGCGGCGGCCGGCGGCTTCATTGGGGTTCACGTAGACGAGGCGGGCCAGGCCGGTAAAGGGCGGGTTGCGCAGCTCGCGGCGGAAGGCAATCTCCTGTGCGTAAAAACCGGCGTAGTCGTGGGCGGCCGCCGCCCGGATGGCGTAATGGTCGGGGGAATAGGTCTGGATGATGACGCGCCCCCCGGCCGGCCCCCGGCCGGCGCGCCCCGCCACCTGGCTGAGGAGCTGAAAGGTACGCTCGCCGGCGCGGAAATCGGGCAGGTTCAGGGAGGTATCGGCGCTGACCACCCCCACCAGGGTCACCGCGGGTATGTCCAGCCCCTTGGCCACCATCTGCGTGCCGATGAGGATATCGGCCTCCCCGCCGCGAAACTTTTTCAGTATCGCCTCGTGGGACCGCCGCCCGGCGGTGGCGTCGCTGTCCCAGCGCAGGCGCCTCGCCCGGGGAAAGGTGTAGCCGGCCTCCTGCTCCAGCTTCTGCGTGCCCGCGCCGAAGTATTTAATCTGCCGGCCTCCGCAGTTGGGGCAGGTATCCGGTACGGGATACCGGCGGCCGCACTGGTGGCAGGTGAGCACGTCCCCGTAGATGTGGTGGGCCAGGGGCACCTCGCAGCGGCGGCAGCGCAGCACGAAGCCGCACCCCCGGCACTGGATGAAGGTGGCCCCGCCGCGCCGGTTGAGGAAGAGGATTACCTGCTCGCGGGCGGCCACGGCCTCGTTGATGGCTTCGGTCAGGGCGCGCGAGAAGATGCTGCGGTTGCCCGCCTTGAGCTCCTCCCGCATGTCCACCACCTCTACCGGCGGCAGCTTCGCCCCCGGGCCGGGGACGACTCGCTCGGGGAGCGTCAGCAAGCGATACTCGCCCTGCCGGGCTTTATAATAGCTCTCAATGTCCGGGGTGGCGCTGCCCAGGACGAGGGCCACCCCGCTCAATCCGGCCAGCTTCACGGCGGCGTTGCGGGCGTGGTAGCGCGGCGAGGTGTCCTGCTTGTAAGTCCACTCGTGCTCCTCGTCGATGACGACGAGCCCCAGGTCGGGCTGCGGGGCGAAGAGGGCGCTCCGCGAGCCGATAACGACGTCGCACTCCCCCGCGGCGATGTGGTGCCACTCGTCGTAGCGCTCGCCCAGAGTGAGGCCGCTGTGCAGCACGGCCACGCGGCGGGGAAAGCGGGCGGCGAACCGCTCGATGGTCTGGGGGGTGAGGGCAATCTCCGGCACCAGCACGATGCCACGTTTTCCCCGCCGTACCACCTCCGCCAGGGCCTGGAGGTAGACCTCGGTCTTGCCGGAGCCGGTCACCCCGTGGAGCAGGAAGGCGGACGACCGGCCATCCAGCGATTCTTTGATTGCCGAGAAGGCCGCCTGCTGGTGGGGGGTCAGCGTTAAGGGCGGCGAGGGTATTATGTTATCGTAATTTATCGGCTCGCGCCGCACCGGCCGCTCGTCGAACGCCGCCAGCCCCCTGGCCGCCAGGGCATTGGCGGCGGCCTTGTCCAGGCCGGTTTGGCGGCGCGCCGCCGCCCAGGCCACCGGCCCCGGCTGCGACTTTAGAAACTCGAACAGGGCCGCCTGCTTCGGGGAGAGTTTGGGAATATCATCCTGACCCGTCAGGCCGATATAAAGCTCGCTCTTGGGCTTGACCCGGACGGGCCCCAGCTCGTAGCTTCGGCTGAGGATGCCCTGGCGGACGAGCTGCCCCACTACTGATACAGCTTTACGCTTGCCGAAAGCGCTTGCCACCCTGCCCAATGCCACCCTGTCATCACCAACTACCTCAATCACCCGCCGCTGGTCTTCATCTAGGG
>DAOUEH010000229.1:0-14948 GCA_034430635.1 Dehalococcoidales bacterium
GTTATCGTCGGCGGCGAGACAATCACGGTCGGCGTGACAGACATCGGCATTGTCGCCACTGACCCCAATGACGGCCAGGGCGGCAACGACCTGGTAATTAACCTGAACGCCGCAGCCACCGACGGCCTGCTTTCCACCCTGCTGCAAAACATCAATTTTAACAATGTCTCCGAAGACCCTGACGCCACCGCCCGCACCGTGACCGTCACGGCCAACGATGGGGCCACCACGACCGACCCGGCGGCCGTAGTAACCATAAACATCACGACAGTCAACGACCCGCCGACGCTGGCGGCCACCGGCCTGACCCCCACCTTTACCGAGGGCGGGGCCGCCGTCGACCTTTTCAACGCGGTAACGATTTCCACCATCGAGGCCGGGCAGAATATCGCGGAGCTGAGGCTCACCGTGACCAATGTCACCGACGGCGCCAGCGAGATTATGAGCATCGACCTCAGCGATGTCGCCCTCACCGACGGTAATGTAGTAACACCGACGACAACCAACGGCATGACGGTAAACGTGGCTGTGGCCGCCAACACGGCCACGGTGACCATCACCAAGGGCGGCGGCATCAGCACAGCCTTGATGCAGACGCTGGTGGACGGCATGACCTACCGCAACGAAAGCCAGAACCCCACTGCCGGTGACCGCGTGGTCACCCTTACCTATATCAAGGATACCGGCGGCGTGGCCGATGGCGGAGACGATGACACCGTGCTGGCCGTTGCCTCCACGGTGACAGTAACGCCAGTCAACGACCGCCCCGTGGTGGGCAATCTCGGCGGGGACTCGGTGGACGTTATCGCCGGCGGCAACGCCGTGGCCATCGACGAGAACAACGACGCCACCGTCACCGATGTCGACTCCGCCGATTTCAACGGCGGTTACCTCTCCATAGCCCAGGGAGGCGGTACCGCTAACGGTAACTTCGGCGTCGACGGCACCATCGTTACCTCCGACGGTGACGCGACCATCGCCGCCGGGCAGACCATCGCCGTCAGCGGGACGGCCATCGGTACGGTCGACGGCGCCCTTGACGGCCAGGGCGGCCACTTCCTCACCATCACCTTCAACACCGCCGATGCTACCCCGGCCAATGTACAGACCCTGGTACGCAACCTCACCTACGGAGCCCCCTCCGGGCTCGGCGCCCGCAATTTTGAACTCACCATCGACGATAACGACGGCGACACCCATGTCAGCGTCGCTGCCGCTTTCACCGTCACCGTGGTATCGGTAGAGATGGGCCTCGAGGGAGGTGGCAACCCCATCGCCGACGGCGGCACTTACGACTTCGGCAACAATTTCATCAACACCAGTACCGATATCACCTTCACCATCCAGAACACGGGGGATAGCAACCTCACCCTCACCACGCCCATCGCCATCGCCGGCGCCGATGCCGACCAGTTCAGCATCCAGCAGCAGCCCGTATCACCCGTCGCCGCCGCGGGGAACACCACCTTCATCGTACGCTTCACGCCGACTACCACCGGTGCGAAGACGGCCACGATATCCATCGCCAATAACGATAGTAATGAAAACCCCTACGATTTAACTATAACCGGATTCGGCTATCTTACATCTGGGGGAGCGGGAAGTGCGGTACCATCAATCGCCACGAATATCTTCGGCACCCCGGGCTCCTTCTTGACAGATAGCCAGGGTAATTTGCTGACTACAGTAACAGCTACCTCTGCAGATGGCAATACGACTATCTCTATCCCCGCAGGCACACAATGTCTGGACGAATACGGCAACCCCCTTACTACGATAACCACGGTAGTGGTTACCCCGCCGGCGCCCCCGGCGAACGCTAACGTCATCGGGCTGGCTTATGACTTCGAGCCGGATGGTGCTACCTTCGACCCGGCATTCACCATTACCTGGAGCTATGACCCCGATAATTTACCGGAAGGCGTTGCTGCCGAGGACCTGGTCATAGCCTACTACAATGAGGCGACGGGGCAATGGGTAGAGCTCGTCTGCACGGTCGATACTGTCAACCATACTATCACCGCCGTCATCGCCGATTTCACCACTTTTGCCGTTCTCGGCAGTCCCCAACCCGCCGTATTTGCCGTCTCCGGCCTAAATATCAGTCCGGCTGAAAGCGAACCCGGGGAAGCGGTGACCGTCTCCGTGGCCGTGGCCAATACCGGAGGCACCGCCGGCGACTATGCCGTAACGCTTAAGGTCAACGGCGTGGCGATGGATGCGACGACGGTCACGCTGGACGCCGGCGGTACGGGGACAGTTACTTTCACGTTGAGCGACCAGCCGGAAGGCTCTTATGCCGTGGATGTCAACGGGCTTGCCGGGAGCTATACGGTTGCCGCGCCTCCTGCCGAACCCGAACCCACCACGCCGGCCCCTACCGAGGAGCCGACCACGGCCCCGACCACAGAGCCCACCACGACGCCCACCACGACGCCGACGGATACACCCGCCACAACGCCGACGGCTACCACACCGCCCGAAGACGAAGCGGAGCCGTTCAATAGCTGGTGGATTATAATCCTCGTGGGTGGGGCCATCATCATCGGGATTCTCATCTGGATACTGACCCGCAGCCGCCGGTAGTGCCGGGCGCCGTCTACGGGGAAGTATAGGCTACGGTTACATCCTGCAGCACCGGCGTCTGGTTATGGGCGGCATTGGCCTGCAGCGTCGCCCGCCACTGCACGTACCTCCCCGAAGGCAGCCCCGATGTCACCGGGCTGCCCGCCGTCCCCAGGCTGGTCCAGGCAGGCGTTACGGCGTCCTTGGCGAAGCTCGTGTTCGAGGCCCTCACCTCGAAGGTGATATCCGTACCGGAAGGCAGGGTCTCGCTCCAGGCCAGCGAGCTCCAGGTCACGCCGCTCGCCCCGGTATCGTAAACGCGGGAGGCAATGGTGCCGCTGGCGGGGTAGGAGACACCTCCACCACCGCACGCCAGAGACCCGCCGTCATCCACGCCGCCCGGCGCGCTCGCCATCCACGACCAGGAATCGCCGGAGATGCTGTAGCGCCAGTAGCTGGTGTTGCCGTCACCCCGGAAGGCATAGACGTAATTGTCGCCGTCGTAGGTCAGGGCGCCGCCGTCGTTCACGTTATAAGGCGTATCATGCAGCCACGACCAGGAATTACCGGAGATGCTGTACCGCCAGAAATTGTTATTACCGTACCCCTGGAGGGCATAGATATAGTTGCCGCCGTCGTAAGTCAGGGCGCCGCCGTCCTTAACCCCGCCGGGGGTGCCGGTCATGGACGTCCACGAATTACCCGATATGCTGTAACGCCAGAAGTCGCTGGTGTTATTGCCCCTCAGGGCGTAGATATAGTTGCCGCCGTCATAGGTAAGCGCCCCCCCGTACCAGACCCCCGAGGGCGCGCTGGCCATCGTAGACCAGGAATTGCCCGATATGCTGTAGCGCCAGAATTCGCTGCCGTAGCCGCCCCGGAGGGCGTAGATATAGTTATCACCGTCATAGACCATGGCCCCGCCGTACCAGACCCCCACGGGCGTGGAAGCGCGCGATGTCCAGCCGTTTTCCGATATGCTGTAGCGCCAGAACTCGTTGTGGTAGTCGCCCCGCAGGGCGTAGACGTAGTTACCGCCGTCGTAGACGACGGCACCGCCGCCGCGCACTATCTCCGGGGTATCGGCCAGCCCGTTCCACGTATTGTTAGCGACGGTGTATTTCCAGAAATGGCGGGAGTAATTCCCCCGGAGGGCATAGATATAGGCCGCGGCCGAGCTCTGGGCGGGTAGCTTCACGTTGCCGGAGGACGTGGTGATATCCACGCCCTGCAGTACCCCCGCCCCGAAGTCCGCCTGGGTTGTCTGCAGCCAGTTCCCCCATACCCCGGCGGCCAGGGTGTTTACCCCGGACTCCTCATCGTCCGTCAGGGAGGCCATGGCACCGGTTACGTGTCCCAGGACCAGGCACACGGTCAATACGAATATCAGTGGTATGCCGATGGTTTTATAAACCCGCAACCGGCCGCCTCCTTCGTTTCGGTACTCATTGTCTATTTGATTGGTATTCTATGGCTAGTTCTGGGTCAGGTTAAAGGCGATGGAGAAATCACAGATATCGCCCTGAATCACATTCCCCACGCCGCCGCCGATGGCATAGCTCAGACTGACATAGGTGGTACCGCCGCCGGGCAGGGTACCGGCGCTGTAAGGCCCCACCTCAGCGTTTAACTTACCGCTGTAAAGCTGGGTCTCGCCGGCATCCTTGATGCCGTCGTGGTCGGTATCCACCCAGATGACAATATCCAGGTTGGCGCTTAGTTCGCCATTGTCCGGAGTGGGCTCCGGCTCCGGGGTGGTGCCGGGAGCGTCACTGAGGCCGGTAATGTCCACCGTGAGCGTCCCGGCCAGCGTGCCGCTGTTGGCTACCGTCATGGTAGCCACGCCGCTGTCTCCCGGCTTCATATTGCTCACGTTGACCTTGGTAGCGGTCCAGGGGTTCTGCCCGTCTACCTGAAGGTCCAGCGAGCCGGATACGATCTGGTTGCCGGAGGAGCTCTCCGGGTCGCTGAAGAAGGCCCAGGTGCCACTCAACACAATGCCTATGATTACTAAGCCGGCCATGGTCAGGCCGATTATCTTCTTCACTATATCCCCTGACACGGCAATCAGCCCGATGGGCTGGTGGAAAATGTGTATCTCGCTTTAGGTTATCCTTGCCATATCTCTAATGCTTGGTTTACTAGTCCGCGGCTTCTTGCTCCAGGGTGAAGGTGACGTCGAATTCGACGCTGTCGCCCTGAATCTCGTTGCCGGCGCCGGTCGGAATCTGCCACTCGACGACGAAATCGTCCGAGTCTGTGTTTACGATCACGGTAACGGCATTCCAGCTCTGGCTGTCATAGCTGTCTATGGTCGCGTAGTCGAGCGTGGAGGGCGTGTAGGTGGTGCCGTCGTGTTTCAGGCCGATATCGCCGGTATCGAACGAACCGTTACGGTTCTTGTCGATAAATACCGCGATGGTGGCCACACCACCGAGCTCACCGGAGCCGCCTTCGTACTCCGTGCCGCCGGAACCGGGTGTATTGGCCACGGCCGAAAAGGCGATGTCAAGCTCGCCGTCGTAGCTGCCCACATTAGCCAGCAGGCTGGTGCCGGTGCCGCTGTCGCCGGGGCCGGCGGCGGCTACCTGGAAGGTGTAAACTGCCTCATTATCGCCGTCGATGTTCAGGTCCAGGGTACCCGCGGTGAGTAAGTTGTCGGCGCTGGTCTCCTCGTCCGTAAAGTAGGCCAGTGTGCCGCCCACCACCAGCGCCATGACCATCAGGGCGGCAATTGTCAAACCAAATATCTTCTTCATCCAAATCTCCTTCCTTTTTGTTGGATTTTCAGGTTATGTTACGCCTTTTCATGCCGGGCCGGCATGCTTCTTGCTTTGCTTCGATATGCGGCACCTCCCTTTTTGACGGGCTTTGTTACCATCTTTACGCAGGGCTTCCTTGACTATTTCCCTGACGAGCATAAAAACCAGTAACGAGGCCGGTATTATGATGACGAGGAACCAGCCTTGCCTGGTCCCGATAAAATCAACGACGCGACCGAAATGCGGTACCCTGAAGAGCAGGATTCCCTCCACGTCACCGAGGCTGACGGAGAAGGTATCCGGGTCTTCCGATGCATCGCCCTTGGTTGTCAGGCCTTCGCCGTCCACCGCTATTACCCGGTGAGTGACCGACTTGTGGCCGTTGTTATAGGTGACGATGGAGCCGGTCTCCACGTCCCCGGTGAGCCAGCCGCTTACCGGGCCGGTGACAATCATGTCGCCCACGGCCAGGGCCGGCTCCATGCTGCCGCTCTGGACGACGTACATGTTGTAGCCGGGCAGGAAGTTGAGCAGGACGAAGCCGATGATTACCAGGCCGAGGGCGATAAAGACCGACCAGTAGATGGCCTTTCGCGAAGGCATCCTCAGCCACCGCCGTTTCGTCACCACCGTGGCCGCCGCGGCGGCGGCCTTTTCCACCGGGGCGGAGGCGGGGGTAACTACGGCGGGCGCTTCCGGCCTTTCCTGCGGCCGGTCTTCCTCCCGGGGCTCCGGGAGGGGCGGCACCTCGCCCTCGGTAAGGCTATCGCCGAAGGCCCGCTCTATCTTCCTCAGCAGCATCTCCTGATGCCAGCTCAACCTTTCTTCCGGCTCGTTCATCAGCGTCAAAAAAACACTCCCACTTAGCTAAAACCGCTCCGGCACCCTGCCCGGCTCGCCGGGGGATTGCCCGAGTATCTTCAACTATGCCTCACCTAGTTACAGTATGTCTTACTTAAGAATCTATAAGAATGGTATTTGTTCTAGAAGCTAGTTCTGGGTGCCGCCCCTCAGGGCGTCTCCACCTCTTCCAGCGTGAAGGTAATATCCAGGCAGAGGCTATCGCCCTGTATATCGTTACCCGCCGAGGTCGGGATAACCCAGGAGATGAGGAAGTCCACCGCGCCCATGGGGGGGATGACGGTAACGTCCGCCCAGTTGCTGCTGTCATAGCTGTTGAAGGTGGCGTATTCCAGGCTGCCGGGATAGGGATAGGTGGTGTCGTCGTGCCTGAGGCCGGTATCCCCGGCGCTCCAGGTGCCGCTCTGGTCGTTATCGATGAACAGGGCCACCATGACCGCCTCGCCCAGGTCGCCCTCGCCGTCCTCATACTCCGTATCGCCCACCCCGCCGATATTGGTAATGGCGGAGAACACGATGCTCAGCTCCCCGGGCACGTGGCTGATATTACCCAGCGTATAGGTAACGGTGCCCTCGCTGGCCGGGGCCATATTGCCCAGGGACATCGTCGTCTCCACGGGTATGCCGCCGCTGACGCTGAGGTTCATGTTTTCCGTAACGGTGGAGGACTGGGTGAGGGGCGTGAGCTCCCCTTTGATGGTGGCCATCAGGGGGACGGTATCGTCCGCGGCGATGACGACGATGACATAGTCCATCTGCTGGTTCGTCTCCCGGCGGGGGAGCACGAATTTCCAGGTCGTCGGGCCGATGCGCATGACGCTTTCGATGAACGAGATGTCCGGGCTGTAGATTTCCGCCTGGACGGACTCGGGTAAGGCCAGCTCCATCTGGCATACCAGGTTGCGCTCGCTCTGGTTGGCGATAGGCAGCTTGAAGGCCACCTGGTCGCCGGTGGCGAGCTCGGCGGCCACGGAGAAAGCGGTGCCGGCGTCCTCGACGGCGGTGTACTCGCGGTTGGGGCGGCTCACGAAGGAGTCAGGTATGGTCGGCGGCAGCGTGGGCGGCAGCTCCCCGGTAGCGAGCCATTCCGGCTCCAGAAGCATCAGCGGCTGGCCTACCGCCAGCGGCACCCGGCCGCTGATACCGCCGCCGCTCACCGCGATGGCCGCCCCGGCCCCGATAACCACGAGGAGGATGATGCCTATCCAAGCCGTCGATGACCTCAATTTCATACTATAAATGCCCTCATTAAAATGATACCAAACATAAGTTGCGGGCCGGTTGCCTAGACTGCCTATACGATGGAAATTCGTTTCAATTTTCATGGAAGAAGCCGGTTTGGCAGCGGGCGGGCCGGGTGTTATAATCGACAATAGAAAGGGAGGTAAATATGAGCGCGACCAAGCCGGATTATGCCATCTTCGATAAGTTCGAGTTCGCCCGCAAACCCGTCGGCGTGAAATACTCGATGGACAAGCCGGAGGGAATTGCCCCCACGGATAAATTACTGGCCCTCTGCGAGGCGTTCAAGGAGGCCCAGACGAGCCAGCCGTTTTACATCACCGAGGCCAACATCCAGTGCGGCGAGCAGGTGGCCGGCTTCGCGGACTACCCGCCCATCATGTACAGCGGTCAGCTGGGGCCGATGTTCGCCATGTTCGGCAGCCCCGGCGCCAACCGCCGCATCTACGATTACGTGCCCCACCTTCCCCTGCACAGCGCCCCCTACATCAGCCACGCCTCCATAGATAAAATGACCTTCGACCCCGACCTCCTCATCTTTACCGCCGACACGCGACAGGCGGAAATCATCCTGCGGGCCTCCAGCTTCAGCGACGGCAAGATGTGGCACGCCAGGGGCTCCACCTGCCTGGCCTGCGCCTGGATTTACGCCCACCCCTACCTCAGCGGCGAGATGAACTACACCATCAGCGGCCTGGGGTTCAGCATGAAGGCGCGCCGCGTCCTCCCGGAGGGGCTTTTCATCATCACCTTCCCCTTCGATACCATCGGCCCCCTCATCGACAACCTCAAGACGATGGAGTGGGAGCCCTACTGGTTCAACCTGGGGCGGGACGGCTTTGTAGCCGAGGTGCAGAAGCGGACTGCCGCCATCAGTAAGGAGCTGGGCCAGGCCTCCGCCGCACCGGGCTCGTTTAGAGACGCTTAGCCCCAAAAACCCGGCTAAACAAAAGGCACCGGAGAATAACTCCGGTGCCTCGCTTTTTCATTTAGCAGGCTTTTTTATGTAATGTCGATGCCCGGTAAGACCGCGCCGCCTTTGAGCAGGGCCTGCTGCAGGAGCTTCCTGTCCACCTGGCGGGGGCTTACGCCGTTCTTCACGGCCAGGGCCGCCGCCGTGCCGGCCGCTTCGCCCATGGCGCAGCAGTGGGGAATGAGGTTGAGGCTGTCGTTGGCGACCTTGTCCGAGGAGAAGCTCCGCCCGGCCACCAGGAGACCATCCATTTTTTCCGGCACCAGGGCGCGGTAGGGTATGTAGGCGCAGGTGCCCGCCCCGCCGGGGTTTATCTTGGGTATAACGGCGATGGTATCCTCGAACCGGCGGGAGGAGTTCATGTCCTCCCCGGTGACGATGTACTCGCCGACGAGGCGGCGGCTGCCCCGCGTCCCCGTCTGTGAGGCCGTGTCCAGGATGAAGCTGTTCTCGAAGCCGGGGAAGTTCTTCCGCATGAACTCGTGCCCCTGGCGCATCATCTTGCGCACGCTCACCTCCAGCGTGGTGAGGTCGTCGACGCTGGTGGAGGCCAGCCCCGGTATCCAGTTGTTCACCCAGACCACGTCGTTGCGGTGCCCGGCGATGGGCAGCAGGAAGGTCCCGGCCACCCTGGCGCACTCGCCCAGGAGCTCCTGGGCCTTCTTGCGGTCGGCCCCGAAGGCCTCGTTGTACTTCTTGAAATCGCAGTTGCCCACCCGGAAGACCAGCGCCAGCATCGAGGAGCGCAGCTTGGGGTCGAGGGCCCCGTCGAAGGCCGCCCCGGCCGAGGGGAGCAGGTCGGCGTCTCCCGTGGCGTCGATGATGACCTTGCCCATGACCGCCTGCCGGCCGGACTTGCTCTCGAAGATGACACCCCTGACGGCGCCGTCCTCGGCGATGGCCCGGGCCCCCCAGGAGTGCAGCGAGAGCTTGACGCCGGCCTCCTCGACCATGTCGTTGAGGATGCACTTTAATAGCTCCGGGTCGACCGTCCAGGTGAGCCGGATTCTGTCCTCGACGACGGTGGAGAAATGCCCCTGCCAGCGCTTGAGCACCGCCGGGTCGGTGGAGCCGATTTCGGAGAGTTTCGGCCCCACGTAGCCGCCGGGTATCTTGCCCAGCCGGTCCATCCACTCCAGGCAGAGCCCGGCTATCTGCGGCTCGCGGCTGAGGCCGTCGCTCATGTGGGGGATGAGGATGACCAGCCCCCCGCTGGCCATGCCGCCGAGGTGCCCGTACCTCTCCAGCAGAATCGTCCTGGCGCCGTGGCGCGCCGCGGCGACCGCCGCCGAGTGTCCGCCGGGGCCGCCGCCGCAGACGACGACATCGGCCTGGTGATAGATATTTATTTCCCGCGATGATTCTTTATACATCCGCGGGGATGAAGCGGAACTCATGGTGCTGACCTCCTTGATTGATGGAAGATGGATATTTAGGGTGGTATTTCTATCTTATCCGTCGCCGCCGCGCCGTGTCAATGAAACCGGCCATTTACGCCGACCAGCCGGGGCGCGCCTCGGTATCCGCCGGCGGCCGGGGTACGCGTATGAATAAGGTGGTCAGCGTGGCCGCCGCCGCCAGTATCAGCACGGTGAGAAAGGCCGGGTTATAGCTGCCGGTGCTATCGAAAATCCAGCCGTAATATACTGGCGCCAGCAGGCCCACCGGCGCCAGGATAGCCACCATCGTGCCCAGTATGGAGCCGAAGGCCTTTCTGCCGAAGTAGCGGCCGATGATGAGGACGACCACGGGCGTTACCGCCCCGGAGCTGAGGCCGTGACAGATGAGCAGGACGTATATCGCCGGTAGGTTCTGGAAGAGCAGGAAAGAGCCCAGGCCGATAACTTGCAGCAGCAGGGCCACGGTGAGTAGATACTGGAGCCGCGTCTTGGGGACGCGGTCGGCGATGATGCCCCCGAAGAGCCGCGAAGGGATGCTGAAGAATATCATCATGCCCATCAGGCCGCTGGCGGCGGCCTCGGTCAGGCCGTTATCGGTGAGAAAGGGATGGGCGTGCAGGTTAAAGGCGGCGGACATGATATTTTGAACGCTGAAGGCGGCGATAAGCAGCCAGTACGTCCCCGTCCGGACGGCCTGCTTATAGGTATACTCCGTCTCCTGGAAGCTGGAGGCGTAGCGCACCCCCCGGGCGAGCATGTCCTGCCCGTCTTCCTCGCTATCCTGGCTGGTATCGGCCCCGTCGGGGAGCAGGCCGTAGTACTCCGGTCGCTTCGGTCGTATCAACCAGAAGGCGAAGGGGACGCTGGCGAACAGGATGAGACCCCAGATGAAGCAGACGCCCCGCCAATCGTAAATATCGAGCAGCGGGGTCACCACCTGGACGATAAGGACGCCCAGCACCCCGATGAAGCCGAACTTGATGCCCATGGCCAGCCCGCGGCGGCGGATGAACCAGTCGGCGATTTCCTTATCGCAGGCCACCGTCAGGCCGATGTTGAGCCCGATCCCAATCATGCCCCCCCAGACCACGTAGTACTGCCAGGCCTGGGTGATGTAGTTCATCAGTATCAGGCCGCTGGCGGCCACGCAGATGCCGAAGACGACTATCCACCTGGGGCCGAATTTGTCGGAGAGCCACCCCACCACCGGCGAGGTGATGCCGCCCTCGGCCCGCCCGATGCCGGGGGCCCATGACGTGGCCGCGCGGCCAAGACTTAGCTCCCTGGAGATATCCTTGAAAAATACGGAAATACCGTAGGTATTGAAGCCGTGGCCTATCCCGGACACGAGGCCGATGAATAAAACCGACCACCATCCGAAGTAGATGCCACGGCGATGGCGTTTAGTCTCTGGCAAGGATTTACCTCATTTCAGGGGGGCGGGGCCCGCGACGCGTCGGTCTCTATTTTCCGGGCTGGCCCAGCGCGGTTACGTCCAGGTTGTGCTCCCAGGGGCTCCGCGAGACATGCATGGCCACGAAGGTGCTAGTGCGCACAATCTCCGGGATGCTGGCGATAATGTCCTTGACGAACTTATCGAAATCGGCGGGCGTGTGGAACACGAAAATCCCGATGATATCGTAGGTGCCGGTACAGCCGCACAGGTAGTATACGTTGGGGCTTTCTATGAGACGTTCCTCAACCCGCTCGGCGGCGCCTACCTTCACCTCGATGCACATCACGCACATAAAGCCCAGCCCCAGCTTCTGGGGATTGGGTACGGCGCTTATCTTCATGGTGCCGGTCTTGAGGAGCCCCTTCACCCTGTTGCGCACCGTCCCCTCCGATACCTTGAGCTTGCGGCCGATCTCCCGGTAGCTCTGGCGGGCGTCCGCCTGAAGCTCATTGATGATTAACTGACCGAGTTCATCCAGCATGGTATACCTCCCGAACCGGGTTGACTTGAAAATCTCTCCTAATAATATATGCATTTTTACAAATAAATGCAAGTTTTACGGGTGATTGCGTAATATGGCACCGCCATAGCCGGCTTTTGAACGATATAAGGCGAAATTCATGCCTTATGGCCGCCATTGATTTCTCGATAGCGGCATTATATAATTATTAATCACTCTAAGGAGGAGGTTATTATGCCCAACAGCGTTTACAAGATTATCACCCTGGTCGGTACCAGTACCGAATCCTGGGAAAAGGCCGCCACCAAGGCCGTCGAGACGGCCGCCAAGACCCTGAAAGACCTGAGGATTGCCGAAATCGAGGAGCTGGATATGCAAATCGAGAACGGCAAGGTCTCTAACTACCGGGCCAAGGTAAGGGTCTCCTTCAAGTATCACGGTAAAGAAGACGATTAAGCCCGCCCTGTGCCGGGGGAGGGGGTCTGCCTCTCCCCCGGTCGCTACGTAATCGCCGACGGCGCCTCCCGCCGCTATCCCCTGCCCGGTAACATGCCGGCAAGCCCCGCTGGTTTTCCCGCCAGGGCCAGCCGGCGCGCCTTTCTAACCTCACCCCCCGTAGCTTCTCACCGGCCAGGCGTTATGCTATAATACATTCTCAGGATATGACGATGGCAGGTACCCGACACAGGGCCAGGACGATAGCCTTCCAGGCACTCTACGAGGCCGACTGCGGCGACCGCGCCGCCGGGCCGGTGGTGGCGCGCTACCTGGCCGAGGCCGACCTCTCCGAGGACAACAAGACCTTCGCCCGCGAGATAGTGGAAGGCGCCTCCCGCCACCGGGACGAAATCGACGGCCACATCCACAGGTTCGCCCCGGCCTGGCCGGTAGACCAGATTGCCATCATCGACCGCAATATCCTCAGACTTGCAATCTTCGAGATTTTATTCGATAATAAGGTGCCGGCAAAAGTAGCTGTCAGCGAAGCCGTTGAACTGGCCAAGCGATTCGGGAGCGACAAATCGGCTAAATTCGTCAACGGTGTGCTGGGGGCGGTAATCACACTGGCCAGCCGCTAGCAAGCTAGAAAAAGGGGGGTAAAGTGGCAACTACCTTTGAGAAAATTAAAGCTATCGTTGTGGAGCAGCTCGGCGTCGATGAAAAGGACGTGGTGCCCACAGCCAGCTTTGTTGAAGATTTAGGCGCCGATTCGCTCGACCTGGTGGAGCTGATTATGTCTCTGGAGGAGGCCTTCAGTACCGGAGACCACAAGGTCGAGATACCCGATGAGGCCGCCGAGAAGATAGTTACCATCCAGGACGCTATCGACTACATCAAAGAACAGGGTGTGGAGGATAAATAGACCGCACTTCTCCCGCCGCTAGCCCTGCCTTCTAAATCCCCTTGGCCCACTTGACGGCATTGAGGAATACCTGCATGCCGTCGCCGGCCTGGCGCCGCCTTTCCCGCGTCCAGCAGGGGTGCTGCGTGCGCCGGATGAACCTCTCCGGATGGGGCATCAGGGCAAAGACACGCCCCGAGCCGTCGCAGATTCCGGCGATATTATGCTGCGAGCCGTTGGGGTTGTGCGGATACCCCGCCGCGGTATCGCCCGACGGGTCGGCGTACTGCACGACGATATTGAGCTTCTCCAGCACGCCCGGCTCGGCCACCAGCTTGCCCTCCCCGTGGGCGATGGGGATATACAGGCCGGTCATGCCCCGGGTGAAGACACAGGGACTCTCCTCGTTCACTTTCAGGTGAACCCAGCGGCACTCGAACCGGCCGGAGTCATTGGTGGTGAGGGTAATCGGCTGGGCGCCGGCCCCTTCCAGGCCGGGTAGAATCCCCGCCTTGACCAGCACCTGAAAGCCGTTGCAGACGCCCAGGACGAGCCGCCCGTCGTCGACGAACTCTTTGATTTCATCGCCCAGCCGCAGGCGGATTTCGTTGGCCAGGATTTTACCGGCGGAGATATCGTCGCCGTAGGTAAAGCCGCCGGGGCTCACCAGTATCTGGTAGTCGGCCAGCTTCTTCTCGCGCCGGAAGAGCTCGGTCACCAGCGCCGAGTCCACGGCGGCACCGGCGGCCTCGAAGGCCACCTGCGTCTCGAAATCGCAGTTGGTGCCGGGGGCCCGCAGCATTAATACTTTTACCTTGCTCATCTTCTCCCTACCAGCGCAGGGGCGCCTGCCAGGCCTCCTTGAGTTCACTAATATCGGCGCTGAGGACTTCACTACCATCAAGGCCATTCACGGTAAGTTTATCATCTTCCGTCACCCGCCCTATCAGCGCGCAGGCGACGCCGGACATGGCCTTCTCGAACCTGGCCTGGTAGGACAGGGGTACTTCGGCCAGAAAGCGGGTGTTCGATTCGGAGAAGAGGATGAAATCGTCGCGGGTGACTTTTTCGCCGAGGGGTACGTCTTTAAGATTAAGCGCCATCCCCAGCCCCCCGGCGAAGGCCATCTCCGCCGCGGCTACGGCCAGCCCCCCTTCGCTCAGGTCGTGGCAGGCCTTCACCAGGCCCTTGCCCGTCGCCCTGGAGAGGGCGCCCATGAGCTTCCTGCCCTTTTCCGCATCTACTTTAGGGACGCGCGAGCCGACGTGGCCGTAAAGAGCGTAATAGTGCGAGCCGCCCAGCTCGGCGCAGGTCTCGCCGACGATATAAATCAAATTGCCGGCCTTCTTCAAGTCCATGGAGACGGCCTTGCCCACGTCGTCCATCACCGCCATCGCCGAGATTAAGAGCGTCGGCGGGATGCAGATAGACTCCTTACCCGTCTCGTACTCGTTATAGAGGCTGTCCTTGCCGGAGATAAAGGGCGTGCCGTAGACGATGGCCGTGTCGTAGCAGGCCTGTGCCGCCCGTACCAGCGTGCCGAGGCGGTCGGGCTTTTCCGGGTTGCCCCAGCAGAAGTTATCGAGCAGGGCCACCTCCTTGAGGCTGCCCCCCACGGCGATAATCTGCCTTAGCGCCTCGTCGATGGCCGAGGCGGCCATCCAGTAGGTATCGATATCCCCGTAGCGGGGGTTGATGCCGTTGGCGATGATAATGCCCTTAGCGGTATCGGGCAGGGGCTGGATGATGGCGGCGTCGCCGGGGCCGTCGCTGGCCGCGCCGACAAGGGGCTTGAGGACGCTGCCCCCCTGCACCTCGTGGTCGTACTGGCGGATGACCCACTCCTTGGAGCAGACGTTCCAGGCGCCCAGAATCTTCTTCAGGTCG
>DAOUEH010000230.1:0-6409 GCA_034430635.1 Dehalococcoidales bacterium
TGACAAAGCGCGCGCTATCGCATCACAAGCGCCAGGTGCGGCGCCAGCGTTTCATCTTCATCGGAGGGGTGGCTATTATCGCCGCCGTGGTTATCATTGTCCTGCTGGGGTGGTTTCTCGGCATGTACCGCCCCCTGAATACGACCGTTATCACCGTCGGCGACCGTGAATTCAAGACCGGCTACGTGGTTGACTACGCCGCGACGCTCTGGGCGATGCAGCCCACCGGGGAGCTGGCGCAGATGATAGGGAACTACGTGAACGACCTCGTTCAGAACGAGGTGGCCCGGCAGGCGGCGGCCGAGCTGGGCTACACCGTGAGCGACGACGAGGTCAGCAGCCGGCTGGAAGAGCTCGGTCTCCCCGAAAACGAGGCCAATATGGATATCATACGGATATCGCTCCTCTACAATTTGTTGAAAAGCGAG
Source organism: Dehalococcoidales bacterium (assembly GCA_034430635.1). Classification (GTDB taxonomy): domain Bacteria; phylum Chloroflexota; class Dehalococcoidia; order Dehalococcoidales; family RBG-16-60-22; genus DAOUEH01. The sequence continues at coordinate 429 of DAOUEH010000230.1, forward strand.
TTTTTCAGCAGCGAGGTGCCCGCCTCCCAGAGCCAGGTACATATGAAGGCCATGCTGGTGGAAAGCCGCCCGGTGGGTATCGAGGTCTGGAACCGGCTGCTCCAGGGCGAGGACTTCGCCAACCTCATCGATGAGTTCGCGGCGGACTACACCGCCCGGGAGTTGAACCAGGGTGATTACGGCTGGCACCCGCGGTCTATTATGGAGAGCGCGGAGAACCTCGGCTCGGCGGTACCGGTGGACTACGCCTTCGGGGCGGAGGCGGGGGACGTGAGCCTGCCCCTGCGCGATGCCGGTGTCAATAAGCAGCTGGGCTACTGGCTGATTAAAATCGACCAGAAATTCACCGAGGACGAGTTCCAGGTAATGGCCCTCTACCTGGGTGACCAGCAGGAGGCCGAAGAGATTCGCCAGCGACTTGAAAACGGCGAAGACCTGGCCGCCCTGGCCGGGGAGTATTCGCAGTATGCCCAGTCCCGGGACAACGGGGGCGATATGGGTCTGATTGTCAGGCCTACCGAGGACCAACCCATCCGGGTCAGCGAGGTCTTCGACAACTATCTCTTCGGCGAGGAAAGGGAGGCGGGTATCTGGAGCCTACCCGTCCGCGACGAGACCCTGTGGACGAAGGGCGGCTACTGGGTGGTGCAGGTAGTCGACCGCGATGACGACCGGGAGCTCAGCGAGGAAGACTATGACGAGCTGTTAAGCCGGGCCTACAGCCAGTGGATGAACGGCATCATGGCGGAATACAACCCGGTTATCGACCGGACGGGTCTGACCCCGGAGGTACAGGAACTGATATTGAAAGAGCTATCCTGAGGTCTGTAGCCGGGTGGGAGAGTTGAAATGAGCCAGCTTAGTATCGGCATCGGTTTAATGGGGCTGGGCGTAATCGCCGGGCAGGTGGCGAAAGTCCTGGCGGATAAAGCGGACGACCTGGCGGCCAGGGTGGGCTGCCCTGTCGTCCTGCGCCGCATCAAGGTCCTGCCGCAGGACCTGAAGCGCCCCCGGGCGAGGCAAATGCCCGCCGCCCTCTTCACCACCGACGAAGACGAGTTCTTCAACGAACCGGGCATCGACATCATCGTCGAGGCCATCGGCGGGGAGAGACCGGCCTACGAGTACCTGCGCCGCGCCCTCACCTCCGGCAAGCACGCCGTCACCTCCAATAAAGAGGTCATCGCCAAGCACGGCACGGAGCTGCTGGCCCTGGCCCAGGAGAACGGGGTGGGCCTGCTCTACGAGGCCAGCGTCGGCGGCGGCATCCCGCTGATTGCCCCCTTCAAGCACGACCTGGTGGCCAACGAGATTACCGGCATCTTCGCCATCATCAACGGCACCACCAATTATATTCTCACCCGCATGGCGCGGGAGGGCATGGACTTCGCCGCGGCGCTCAAGGAGGCCCAGAAGCTGGGCTACGCCGAGGCCAACCCGGAGAACGACGTCGAGGGCTACGACGCCCGCTACAAGCTGGCGATTCTGGCCTCGCTGGCCTTCCAGATGAAGGTCATGCCCGAGGATATCCATTGTGAAGGTATTACACGGCTGGCCGGCCGCGATTTCCGCTACGCCCGCGACCTGAACTTCGCCATCAAGCTGCTGGCCATCGCCAAGCGCAGCGACGGCGCCATCGAGGCGCGGGTGCACCCCGTCTTCATCCCGGCGGACTCCTTCCTGGCCAAGGTGGACGGCGTCTATAACTGCGTGCAGGTGGAGGGCGACCTGGTGGGCCGGGTGCTCTTCATGGGGGAGGGCGCCGGGCCCTCGGCTACCTCCAGCGCCGTCGTCGCCGATATCGTCGCCGCCGCCCGCAAGATTGTCCTGGGCATCGGCAGCCTCTCTGCCTGGCAGCCGGTCTCCGGCAAGCGCATCAAGCCCATCGACGAAATCGAGACGCAGTACTACGTGCGGCTGGCCGCCGCCGACCGTCCCGGCGTGCTGGCCAAGATTGCCACCGTCTTCGGCAACAATAAGATAAGCATCGCCTCGGCGCTGCAGCCGGAGTCGGATGACATAACGAAGACGGCGGAAATCGTCATCATGACCCACCCCGCCCGCGAGAAGGCCATGCAGAAGGCCCTCAAGGAGCTGGCGGGCCTGGAGGTGGTCAACGAGATAAGCAACTGTATCCGCGTCGAGGATATAGAGGGGAGCGAAAGCTGAAACCGGGCGTCCTCAGTCACTATAAAAAATACCTGCCCGTCACGGGTAAGACCCCCATCTTTTCAATAGGCGAGGGGGATACCCCGCTGGTGCGCGGCGATAAGCTGGCGAAAAAGTACGGCTGCAAGGAACTCTATTTCAAGCTGGAGGGCTGCCATCCCACCGGCTCGTTCAAAGACCGGGGCATGGTGGTGGCCGTGGCCAAGGCCGTCGAGGCGGGCAGCCAGGCCATCATCTGCGCCTCAACCGGCAACACTAGCGCCTCGGCGGCGGCCTTTGCCGCGCACCTGGGGCTCCAGTGCATCATCGTCATCCCCGGCGGCAAGATTGCCATGGGCAAGCTGGCCCAGGCCATCGTCTACGGGGCCAAGATTATCGCCGTCGACGGCAACTTCGATAAGGCCCTGGAAATCGTGCGGACACTCACCGAAAAGCACCCGGTGACGCTGGTCAACTCCCTAAATCCCCACCGCATCGAGGGGCAGAAGACGGCCGCCTTCGAGGTTTGCGATGCCCTCGGCGACGCCCCGGACTACCTTTTCCTGCCGGTGGGCAACGCCGGTAACATCACCGCCTACTGGAAGGGCTTTCAAGAATATTACGCCGCGGGCAAGGCGACGAAGAAGCCTAAAATGTACGGCTTTCAGGCCGAAGGGGCGGCCCCCATCGTGCGCGGCCACCCCATCGAGAAGCCGGAGACAGTGGCCACCGCCATCCGCATCGGCAACCCGGCCAGCTGGAAGAAGGCCGAGGCCGCCCGTGACGAGTCCGGCGGCATCATCGATATGGTCAGCGACGAGGAGATACTCGCCGCCCAGAAAATCATGGCCGCGGAGGCGGGCGTCTTCGGCGAGCCGGCCTCGGCGGCGCCGCTGGCGGGCCTCATCAAGCTCACCGGCCGGGGCGAGTCGTTTCAAGGCAAAATAATCGTCAGTGTGGTGACCGGCACCGGGCTCAAGGACACCGAGACCGCCCTCAAGGGGGCGCCGCCCTTCCTGGAGCTGCCCGCCGATATCAAGGCGGTGGAAAAGGCCCTGGGGTGGGGATAAGGAGGCGGGCTATGTTCGACGAGGCAGCCATTAAAAAGGCCGTGGCCGAAATCATCAAGGCCATCGGGGAAGACCCCTCCCGCGAGGGAATGGCCGATACCCCCCGGCGCGTGGCCGAGATGTACGCCGAGCTTTTCGTGGGGCTGACTAAAGACCCTAAGGAAGACCTGGAGATAGGCTTCGAGCTGGGGCACCGCGAGATGGTCATCTGCAAGGACATCCCCTTTTATTCCATGTGCGAGCATCACCTGCTGCCGTTCTACGGCGTCGCCCACGTGGGCTATATCCCCAGCGAGGAGGGGCGCATCGTCGGTATCTCCAAGCTGGCCCGCGTCGTGGAGACCATCGCCCGCCGCCCACAGGTGCAGGAGCGCATGACCACCGAGATTGCCGATGCCATCGTGGAAGGGATTCAACCGGCCGGTGTGGCCGTGGTCGTCCAGGCGGAGCATATGTGCATGGTGATGCGGGGCATCAAGAAGCCGGGGAGCAACGTGATTACCTCGGCCATCCGGGGCTCGTTCCACAGCAACCCGGCCAGCCGCGCCGAGTTCTTCTCGCTGATTCAGGGGAAGTAGAAAGAGTAGCTTTAGTTTCTAAATTCCCCACACCGCCCCTTTCTTTGTTATCTATTCCCACCCGGGCCGCCCTCGGGGCATCAACTGCTTAGCCCGCAGTTTACACCCCGCCGCCCGTACGAAAAAATCCTCCTTAATCCCCCTTTTTCAAAGGGGGACAATGTTCCTAGCACGATGGGTCGTCTCCCTTTCTTAAAGGGAGAGTGAGAAGTATTTAATTACCCCCACCCCATCTGTCATTGCGAGGAGCCCCAGGCGAGGAAGCAATCTCCAAGAACCGCGAGCAGAGATTGCTTCGCTGCGCTCGCAATGACACGGAATAACACCGGGGAGTAGCCTGCGGAGAGGGGCGCCAGCCCCTCTCATACAAAATCCCCCCTCTCCAAACAGAATATCAAAGGTTCTCTCTAATGCGCGGTTTGGAGAGGGGGACACAGGGGGTGAGGTATAAAAACCAGACGTAAATAGTGATTTTTATTAATAAAAAGAGGATAAGAAAGAGGGCCGCCTAAATATCCAGGTTGGCGAACTTGGCGTGCGCCTGGATAAAAGCCTTGCGCGGCGGGACCTCGCCGCCCATGAGCATCTGGAAGGTCTCGTCGGCCTTGGTGGCATCGTCCACGTTCACCTTGAGGATGGTGCGGGTGGCGGGGTTCATGGTGGTCTCCCAGAGCTGCTCGGCGGTCATTTCCCCCAGACCCTTGTAGCGCTGCAGTTCGTTCTTGCGGGAGGTACTGCGCTTGAGTACCTCGTCTTTCTCCTGCTCGGAATAGACCCACTTAACGCCTTCGCTCGACTTGATGCGGTAAAGGGGTGGCTGGGCGATATACAGATAGTTGGCGATGAGCTGGGGCATGTGGCGGAAGAAAAAGGTTAAGAGCAGGGTGCGGATGTGCGAGCCGTCGACATCGGCGTCGGTCATGAGGATGATGCGGTGATAGCGCAGCCGGCTGACATCGAATTCCTCGTCGATGCTGGTGCCGAGCGCGGTGATAATGGTGCGTATTTCATTATTGGCCAGCATTTTATCGGGCGGGGCCTTCTCCACGTTGAGGATTTTGCCCCGCAGCGGCAGGATGGCCTGAAAGCGACGGTTACGCCCCTGCTTGGCCGAGCCCCCCGCCGAGTCGCCCTCCACCAGGAAAAGCTCGCACTGTGCCGGGTCGCGCTCCGAGCAGTCGGCCAGCTTGCCGGGCAGGGTGCCGCTCTCCAGGCCGCTCTTGCGGATAATCAGGTCGCGGGCCTTGCGGGCGGCCTCGCGGGCCTTGGCGGCGGTGATGCATTTTTCCAGTATCTTTTTGGCGTCGTCGGGGTGCTCCTCCAGGTAGAGGGACAGACCCTCGTTGACGGCGCTCTCCACCTGGCTCTTGACCTCGATGTTGCCCAGCTTGCCCTTGGTCTGCCCCTCGAACTGCGGCTCGGAGAGCTTGACGGAGATAATGGCCGTCAGCCCCTCGCGGACGTCCTCGCCGGTGAGGTTGGGGTCGTCTTCCTTGATGAATTTGTTCTTCCTGGCGTAGTCGTTGAGGACGCGGGTCAGCGCCGAGCGGAAGCCGGTGAGATGGGTACCGCCGTCGACGGTATTGACGCAGTTGGCGAAGCTGAAGGCGGACTCGCTGAAGCCGTCGTTATACTGGAGGGATACCTCGATGGCGGTGGAGTTGACCTGCTTGGAGACGTAAACGGGCACCGGGTGGCGCACGACGCGGTTGCGGTTGAGGTGGCGCACAAAGCCGGTGATACCCCCCTCGAAGTAGAAAGTACGCTGCCGGTCGCTCGCCTCTTCGACGAGGGTTATCTCCACGCCCTTGTTGAGATAGGCCATCTCCCGCAGGCGCTCGCTGATGGTATCGAAATCGTAGCTTATCTCGTGGAATATCTCCTTATCGGGCAGGAAGGTGGTGCTGCTGCCGGTATCATCGGCCTCGCCGATGACCTCCAGCGGCCCCTTGGGCACGCCGCGCGCGTACTCCTGGTGGTGAATCTTGCCGTCGCGCTTGACATCGACGGTGCACCACTCGGCGAGGGCGTTGACCACCGAGGCGCCCACGCCGTGCAGCCCGCCGGAGACGGCGTAGGTCTTGCCGCCGAACTTGGCCCCGGCGTGGAGGACGGTCATCACCGTCTCCAGGGCGGAGACCTTGGTGGTGGGGTGCACGTCCACCGGGATGCCGCGCCCGTTATC
>DAOUEH010000231.1:0-7177 GCA_034430635.1 Dehalococcoidales bacterium
CTAAGTGCGAAGCCCCCCCCAAGATGAGATCTCCCATCCCGCCGGCTTGCCGGTGGGGGTAAGACCGCAAGTAGACCACGTGTTTGATAGGCGGCGTGTGTAAGTGCAGTAATGTATTGAGCTAAGCCGTACTAATGGTCGAGGGCTTGACCTGTTTCAGGGTTGATATTAGATACCAAATTCTGTTCAGTGAGTGAAAGAAAAAGAAAGACCCGTCTGAAAATGGCGGGTCTTTTTCTTGGGGTATAATCAAAAATCGGAATTATATGCTTGACAAACCTTTGCTCTGTCTACTTTGTCACCAGTCGTAGAAACAAATACAAAAAGAAAGCGGCTGCAATTACCCCAAACAGTATGTAAATATTGCTTGTAAATGATACGATGAGAAGTGTGATAAGGCCAATAAACGCAACACAAAATATCAGTAGACGCCAGTACCAAGTCAGTCGCCAAAACCAGAACCTACGTCTATATCCTGTACCATTCGCCTGTTTACGCCTAACATAGCCTCTGACATACTCATGGTCATTGTCCACATAGTCTTTAGGGTCAGGCATTTTACATCTCTTTTAGTAGATTGGTGGTATAGCTTTTCCACTATTTATTTTGCGTAGACTTACGGTGTGTTCGTACTGAAACTTTTTTATAAACTCCCCCTGGTTTGGACCTTTTATACCCGTGAACGTGTACAATCTTTTTTCCATCATTTGTTTTCACAGTATTTTACCTCTATCTTTTGAGTATTAAGACTCTACCACTTTATTATGCTTTTTTCAACGGCTCAAGTTCTCTTTTTTCTATATCATCTTTCCCCGCCCGCCCATATGAAAATCCCTCTCTAACTCTCCCTTTGCCAAAGGGAGAGGATGACTGTACAAACCATATATCTTAATTTCTAGCCCATCTATTTCCCTCCTTCGTAAGGAGGGATTAAGGGAGATTCACCACGGGCAGTAGCCCGCGAAGAGGGGCGCCAGCCCCTCTTAAAACAATCTCCCCCTTTCCTTGATAGGAGAGGGGGCAGGGGGTGAGGTAGAAAGGAAAGCGGCTGGATTCCCGCTTCCACGGGAATGACACGGGGTGGTAGGGTGGGGCTTTTCGTTGTATCATTAACTAAGATGGAGGTGCCCCCGATGAAAAACTTACTAAAGATATGGCTTATCTGTATGCTCGTGGCCGCAAGCCTCTCCGCTTCGTCCTGCCTGCCGGGCATGAGCGAAGACGTGCTGTTGATTGGCGCGGTGACCATCGGCCCGATAACGCCGGTGCAAAAAGCCGGAGAATGTCCGGCGGTGCCGCCGGAGGTCTTTAACGCGCGAAAATTAATGATTTACGATGAGTCCGGCGAGCACCTGGTGCGCGATGTGTACTTTACCCAGATAGGCGAGACGGCTAACGGCTACTATGCCGCCACGATTGGGGCCGGCACCTATACCGTGGACATCAACCATTACGGGATAGACAGGGCCGCGAATTTCCCGATGACGATAACCGTATCCAAGGACGAGACGGTGACTATCGATGTTGATATAGATACGGGGATAAGGTGAATCTTTCTTGGTTTATTCCCCCCTCCCCTTATTGTTATCTTTTCCCACCCGGCCGCCCTCGGTTCGTCGGCGGCTTAGCCCAGAGATGCCACCCCTTTACCCCCCACCACCATGAAGAGTATAAAAAGCGTTACTTTGCACCATCCTCAGGGGTGTTTAAGAGGGGCGCCAGCCCCTCTTTTATTAAAACATTCCCCCTCTCCTGCGGCACGCCTCGTCAGGAGAGGGGGACACAGGGGGTGAGATAGACCCCCCGGTTGCTTATTGGCCCTCCATGTTGTATATTGACCGTGGAGAGCAGCCTCATGAACCGACAGGAAGCGCTGGAATCGGTTAAAGAAAACGTCGAGAACGAAAACCTGGTAAAACACATGCTGGCGACGGAGGCCGTCATGCACGCCCTGGCGCGGCGGCTGGGGGAGGACGAGACGGAGTGGGCGCTGGCGGGCCTGCTGCACGACATCGACGTGGAGCTTACCGAGGGCGACATGACCAGCCACAGCCGGCTGGGGGCCGACCTGGCCCGCGACCTGGGGGCCTCCGACGCTATTGCCAATGCCATCCTCTGCCACAACGAAACGCACGGCATCGCCCCCAAGACCAATCTGGAAAAGGCCCTATTCTGCGCCGACCCCCTGACCGGCCTGATTACCGCCGCCGTGCTGGTGCGCCCCGATAAAAAGCTGGAGGGGCTGGAGGCAAGCTCGGTGCGCAAGCGTTTCAAGGAAAAGAGCTTTGCCGCCGGGGCCAGCCGCGAGCAAATCGCGCGCTGCGCCGATATCGGGCTGGAGCTGGACGAGTTCATCGCCCTGGGCGTGGCCGCCATGAAGGAAATCGCCCCGGTGCTGGGGCTCTAGGTCTCTCTAGTTCACCGTAATCTGCGAGCCTTCATCCGTCTTCACCACGTCAATCCGGGAGGGGAAGGCGTCCTTCAGCTCTTCCATGTGGGTGACGACCAGTATCCGCTCGAAGTCTGTCTGGATGGAGTTGATGGCCTCCTTGAGCTTCTCGATGCCGGCGGCGTCCTGCGTGCCGAAGCCCTCGTCGATAATCAGGGTGGGCAGGGGCGCCCCGGCGCGCTTGGCCAGGAGGCGCGAGAGGGCGATGCGGATGGCGAAGTTGATGCGGAAGGCCTCGCCGCCGCTGAACATCTCGTAGTTGCGCGTGCCCTGGCCGTCGTCGATGTTGATGTCCAGCGTCTCCTGGACGGTGCCCTTCTTGGTCTCGCGCTGGGTATCGAACTTCACCGTCATGCGCCCGTCGGTGAGGCGGGCAAGGATCCGGTTGGCCTCCGCCTCGATTTCCGGCAGGGCCGTCTCGATGAGGAGGGCCTGGATGCCTGTCTTGCCGAAGGCGCGGGTAAGCTCCCGGTAGACGGTCTCTTCCTGAGAGGCCCGGGCGAGCTCGGCTTCCTTCTCTTGGCGCCTGGCCTCCAGCTCTGCGCAGCGCGCCAGCCTGGCCCGGACGCTCCCGACGGCCTCCTGGGCGCGGGCCCGCCGGGCGGCCACCTCCCGGTACTCGGCCTCGACGGCGGTCAGTCTTTCGGTTAAATCAGGCAGACCGGAAAGCTCCTGGGCAAGGGCGTCCTTCTTCTGCGTATCGACGGCCAGACCTTCCCGTAATTGTTTGGCGGCCTCCCCGGCCTGCGCCGCCGCCTCTTTCTCCGCCTCGATACCCTGCCGCGCCTCGTCGAGCTTGCCTTGCTCCCCCTCGAAGGGCTTGAGCTCTTCAAGCTCCCGGCGCGCCTGCTCGTGGGCGCCGGCGTCGTAGCCCAGGCCGGTCAGCTCCGCCTCCACCGCGGTGAGCTGCTCCTGCTCGGCGCCGGCGAAGTCACGCCGCACCAGGCGCTGCTCAATTTCCGTCAGGTTCTCCCGCAGGCCGGTAAGCCTTTTCTCCTCCGCCTCGATTTCCCCGATGTCCCTGATAAGCACGCTCACCTGCCCCTGCAGGCCGGTCTTCTCGCGGCCCAGCTCGGCCTCGATTTGGGCTTTTTCCTTTTTCAGGGCTTGTAGCGCGGCGTGTTTTTGGCTGATGCTCGCCCCGTTGGCCTCCAGCGCCGCGGTCTTTGCCTGCTTTTCTTTCGTGTATTTCGCCTCGATGAGGGCCAGCCCCTCGGCGGTGAGCTCGGTCTCGCAGAGGGGGCATTTCGCCTCGGTATGGGCGGCGATGTGCGCGGCGATGAGGTCGAGCTTCTCGGTGACCTCGTTAATTTCGCGGGTGAGCCGCTCTTTTTCCGCCTCCAGAAAGCTGGCCTCCCGCTGCGCCGCCTGAAGCGCCGCCTCCTTTTCCTTCAGTCCCGTTTCGTTATCGGCCAGGCCCCGCAGCTGCCCCTGCGCCCGGTTGAGCTGGCCGCGAAGCTCGGGGAGCCTGCCCGTTCTCTCTTCCAGGGCGGCGATTTCGCGCTTGAGGACAGTGTGCTCGGTGGTGAGTTCATGACCGGCCCTGGTCACGGCGGCCTCCAGCTGCGACCGCTGCCGCTCCAGGTTGGCCGACCGGCGCAGCTTCGCCTCCAGCTCGTCGTTGACCTTGCTGGCCCCGGTGAAGCGGGCGTAGCCCGCCGCGATGGCCTCGCCGCGCCCGATGACCTCCTCGAACTGGGCGATGCGGGCCTGGTGCCGGGCGGCTTGCTCCTCCCACCTCGCCGCGTCGCGGGCGGCGCTTTCCAGCCGCGCCGCCAGCTCCCCGGCCTGCGCCTTCTTGTGCTCCAGGGCCTCTTTGTTCTTGCGTAGCTCGCCCAGGGCGGCCTCTTTCTCCCCGGCGGCCTTATCGGCGCTGTCGAGCTCGGCCTGGGCCTGGGCCAGCTCCGCCTCGTAGGCCGGTTTCTGGGCCAGCTCGCTCCTGATTTCCTCCAGGCTGTTTTCCAGCAGGGCGCTGTCTGCCTCGTGGCCCCGGGCCAGCTCCCGGGCCCGGTCGGCCAGCTCGTCGTATCGCTCCAGCCCCAAGATGGCCCCCAGCACCTCCTTGCGCCGGGCCGGGGCTTGGCGGGTGAACTCGTCGGCGTGCCCCTGACGCAGGTAGGCGCTGTTGACGAAGGTATCGTAGTCCATGTGGAGCGTATCGATTATCTTCTGCTGCGTCCGGGCGATGGTATCGCCGGTGAGGGGGCGGAAGCCGTTGCCGGCGCTTATCTGGAACTCCAGCGACGACTGGCCGGGGCTGCCGCGCTTCCTGGGGCGGGTGCGCTTGCGGATGATGCGGTAGAGCTCGCCCCCCGCGGTGAACTCGAACTCGACCTCCATCTCCGGCCGGTTGGTGTTGATGAGGTCGTCGTCGCTGCCGGCGCGCGTCTTGCCCCAGAGCGCCCAGGTCATGGCGTCGATGACGGCCGACTTGCCGTGGCCGTTGTCCCCGCTGAGGCAGGCCAGGTGGATGCCCGTGAAGGCCAGCGGCGGGACGTCGTCCCGGTAGCACATGAAATTACGCAGGCTGAGTTTAACGGGAATCATCTTGCCGGCAAAGACCTTTCCGCCCTCATTCTAGCATAATTGATAGGCGATGATAATGGCGGCGCGACGATAGTTCTGGATGCTCGTGGGGGAAAAGGACAGATACGTTAGCTAACTGTAGTTTACGTGATGTTGACGCGGATTATCCCCTGGCGCAAAATAGAAAATGCCGGTAGATTACCGCCGGTAAAATGGGCAAGGGGGAAATGGAAATGATGAAGAAGTTTTTAGTCATAATCATCGCCACTTTTCTCGTGGTGATGGCGGCCGGTTTCAGCTGGGTGTGGACGAGCTACGACGAGACGGGGCAGTACGGCTTTACCTTCAGCGGGGACGAATCGGTCAGGATTATCAACCCCGCGCTGGGGGGTAATTCCACCCTGGAGGTGGAGCTGGGCAGCACGTTTACCCTGGAGATGGACGCCAATCCCAGCACCGGTTACCAGTGGTCGCTGGCCACACCGCTGAACGCCGGCATCGTGTCTCTCATCGGTAAGGAGTATACCGGCCCAGACACGGACATGGTGGGGGCCCCCGGTAAGGAGACATGGACGTTCCGGGCCGTGGGCAACGGGGCCGAGGTCATCTCCCTCAGGTACAGCCAGCCCTGGGAACAGGAAACGCCCCCGGCGGTAACCAAAGTCTTCAATGTCAACGTCGTCCCCGCCGCGCCGGTGGTGCCGACCCTGACGCCGATAATACCGACCCTGACGCCGATAATACCGACCTTTACTATCCTGCCGACCTACACGACGATACCCATCACGCCCTCCGGCGGGCGGCAAATCGTCCTCTCGGTGGGCGGCACGCTGACGCTGACGCTCGAGTCCAATGCCTCCACGGGTTATTCCTGGCAGCTGGATAGCATCAGCGACCCGAGCGTGGTGGCCTATGTCTCCAACGAGTACGTGCCTCCGGCGCCCGTCGAAGGGGACATGATGATCGTGGGGGCCCCCGGCGAGGAGGTCTGGAAGTTCCGGGCCACGGCATCCGGCCAGGCCATCATCAAGATGGTCTACGTCGGGCCCGGTGCGGGCGGCGAAGTCGCCCACACGATGACGATAACGGTTATCGTCCCTTAAAATACGGCTAGCGGTACAGCCAGCGCCGGAAGATGAAGCGGCTCAGCAGCGGCATCATGGCGTAGGTCATCAGGGTGGCCAGCAGCACGTTGGTGAGGATGTTGAGCACCGGGAAGGGCCACGCCTCGAAGAAGTACAGCTCGACGGGGATGATGATGACGGTGAGGACGTAGGCCGCGATAAAGGCGACGATGGACATTTTCCACTTGGGTGGGGGGGCCAGCTCCGGGCACTCCGGTATGGAAAACCACGTCTCCATGCCCGTCGCCTCCTGACGGCTTGATTTGGAGAAGTTGTCCGCCTCGCGGGTGAGGCGCTTGCGGATGGGCGATTCTTCCCAGTCGTTGACCGAGGCGCGGTCTTTGAAGCGCATCACCACGTGGTACAGACCTCGCTTGCCCGGCTCGGGGACGAGCAGCGTGGCGCCCTGGTTGCCCTCGGCCCGCATGGCCGCCGCCACCAGCCGGCGCACCCACTTGTCGTACTGCGGCTCGGCCCCCGGCTCGACGGTGCGGCTGACGACCACGGTGACCGCTTTGCCCTTCTTCTCTACAATCCTGTCGTCGTTCATGGACGGACCTCCCGCTCTCTAAAGGGGTTTTTGACTATTTACCTTTACTAAAGTGCCTCTATTATAGAGTATAGCGCGTATTATGGGGTAATAAAATGACTTTAGTAGCATTTGGGGAGTGGGGAAATCCATCCCCCTGGCCCCCTTCCTTTGCCAAAGGAAGGGGGAATGTTTTTTTTGAGAGGGGCTGGCGCCCCTCTCCGCGGGCTACTCTACTTGTTGACAGGTAATGTTAATACCATTATGATATACTATCGTGTAAATTCATGCTATGATATATTATACAGAGCATGCCAAAGACAGAATGTGTCAACGTGGTATAACTGAGGAAGAAGTGGAGTATGGACTCCAAAATTACCATGCATGTTACCAGGGTGAGACGGGCAATCAAATATTTAGAGCAGATTTACCAAACGGAAAACACGTTAAAATTGTAGTGTCATGTGACAAGGGTGAAACAACCATCATTACAGTAGCTGATTATTAATAATTCAAGAGGAACATATGTTTGAAATTAAACACGACGAA
>DAOUEH010000232.1:0-2443 GCA_034430635.1 Dehalococcoidales bacterium
TTTTTCGCCAGTTATAGGCTTTATTGAGTTTCTACGATTATCCTACCGTAAGTTACCTTCACCTGACAGTACTTACATTCTAGACGTATTTTCTACCCCGCCTTGAGCCTGCCGGGAGCGTGGGGCGGGGGCGCTAGCCGCCGCGTACCACGTAGTGGGAGGTGCCGCCGGTGGTGGTCTTGGAGCGGAAGGAGAGGATAATGTATATCAGGTTCCAGTTGTCATTGGGGTTGGGTATATCAATCTGCGCCGTGGTATCGCCGGCCTCCAGCAGGCCGCTCCCCCAGGTTACGGTAAAGGTATCAATGTCCATGCCATCTTCGCTCATGCTGATGGACTTTGAGTTCCAGACATCACCGGTGCCGAATCCGTCGGAGAGGGGCATGCCTTCGAACACCAGCTGGTCGCCGTTGAGCCAGTCGTCTCCCTCGGCGACGAAGCAGGTCAGCGTGGCCGCGTTCACCTCGCCGGGAATCTGGTCGGGCACGATGAAGCCGGTGATGCTGCCCCCCGGCTCTTCGTCGCCGTCCCAGTCGAAGTTATCGCTTACCTGCGCCCAGGCGAAGTTATCGTAGAGGAAGAGCTGGTGCCCCGCCGTGGCCGGGCTGGCATAGATGATGATGAGCGACCAGCCGGCGTACGACCAGTGCGACCAGGTATCGGCGTCCACGTCGCCCACGGTATAGAGCCCGTTGCCGGTGTGGTTCTCGTTATCGCCCAGGTTGGAGTAAGTCTGCACCAGCTTGGTAACGTCCTGGTGGCAGGCGTAGGAGTACTCGCCGGGATTGTTCTCCAGCACCTCCCAGGCGGCGGCCTCTATTTTCCCGGTGCCCGTCTCCGGCTCGCCATCCCCGTTGAGGAATACCTGGGCGCCGTTAATCTTGAAAATGGCATCGGTATCGGCCTCTTGCACCGGTGCCTCGATGCAGAAGTTGTCAATATAGCAGTACTCATCGCCGCCGTCGAAGTTATGCAGGCGGAAGCGGAACTTGAAATCATCCGCTAGATAATCACTGGGTACAGTAACATACTCGTACCTCGGCGTGCTGCCGATATCACCTCTAAAAGCCTCAAACTCTTCGCTCCAGGACCCATCACCGTAGAACTGGTATTCAAGGGCATCGTACGAATGGTGCCCCTCCAGGTCGCCATGCTCCCACTGGTACCAGCTTACCCGGACATCTCCCCACGAATAGTCACTCAAGTCTATACTCTCGTCAAGGGTAAGGTCTGGCCCGTCGTTTTCATCATGGCCCTGGAAATACTCGCCGCCGTCGCTCCAGGAGCCGCCGTGCGTCCAGTAGGTAAAGTCGTCGCAATCATCTTCCCAGATAGCCTCCCACGTCTCACTGTCAAACCAGCCCGACCAGTAGAGGTAGGCGGCGACGACTTCGGCATCGGCGGGGATGTCGCTGACGGCGGTGCTGCTCTCGTCGAGGAGATAGTCGCGGATTTCCCACGGGTCGTAGTAAGTATCCCGCATCAGGGAGTTGCCGATGGCGCGGTAGTCGCCGCCGATGGCGGCCCCCATTTTGCGCAGCTCGCACTTGACGGCGTAGGTCTCAATCTCCGTCTGGCCGGCCGAAGAAGCGATGCGATAAATCTTGGTATCGGCGTCCCAGGAGATGCGCACGCCCGGTACGCCGGCGGTGGTCATCCAGGCGACGGCCGCCGGCTGGACATCGACCAGCGTGGAGGTATAGCTGAAGGAGACCTCCGTCGTCAGCGGGAACGCCTCCGGGTCGACGCCGGGGAAGGCGGTGAAGGGGGCCGGGCTGTCGAACTCCCAGACCACCGCCTGGCCGCCGTCATGCTCGGCGACGGTTACCTCGGGGTAATACTCCTGAAGCGGCTCGTGGACGAGGATGTTACAGTTGCCGTTATAGGTAAAGCCCAGCGGCAGCCATATCCCGATGGACTCCACCAGCAGGGCCTCCTCCTCCCCTTCCTCGGGGTTGAAGGTTATCTTTATCTTGTAGTTAGATTCGCCGGAGGCGGTGCCGGTCACTATCAGCTTGTTGGACTCGACGCCCGCCCGGGCGTCCTGCCAGGTTATCCCCAGGTCGGTCGGGGTGACGGTGGGCAGCCAGATGTTCTGGATGGTCACGGTAACGTCCTGCTCGTTGACCGGCTCGTCAAGCTCATAATTCCAGGCCGTGGTAAAGTCGTAGGCGTCGTAGGGCGGGTTATATTCGGGCAGGGCGAAAAGGGAGGCCAGGTGGTCGTACTTAATCTGCCATATGGCGTCCTCGATGCCGGAATCGGCGGCGTAAAAACGGTCGCTCTTATCGTGGTAGACGCCGCCGGACTCGAAGGCCGTGCCCAGATAGGCCAGCAGCGGCCCCAGCACCAGGCTGCCCAGCACCATAAACGCCAATACCATGACGAGTATCTGCCCCCGCTCACCGGCGGCGAACCCGCTTCTGAATCTGCTAATTTTTCG
>DAOUEH010000233.1:0-2345 GCA_034430635.1 Dehalococcoidales bacterium
ATTATGTTATCATAAAACTGTTAAAAATACTCTTTTTAACTGGCCGGGGAGGGGTCGCATAGTGGTCTAGTGCGGGCGCCTGCTAAGTGCTTACCCTGGGTAACTGGGGTCGAGGGTTCGAATCCCTCCCCCTCCGCCACCGAAACGCCGCAAGCCTAAATCCCGAATCTATTCCTGACATTATCCCTTTACCCGGAGAGATAAATCATCATGCCTACCTATCATATCTGGACCATCGGCTGCCAGATGAACCAGGCCGAGTCCGCCCGGCTGGCCGCCCGGTTCGAGGAGCTGGGATATAAGGCCACCGGCAGGATTGACGAGGCCGACCTCATCGTGCTCAACTCCTGTGTGGTGCGCCAGAGCGCCGAGAACCGCGTCGTCAACAAGCTGGCCGCCCTCCGGCCCCTCAAGAGGGCGCGCCCGGAGATAACTCTGGCCCTGACCGGCTGCCTGGTGGATGCCGATACGGCGGGTCTGCAAAAGACATACCCGCACGTGGACTACTTCTTCAAGCCGGGGGAGACCGCGCCGTGGCTGGAGCCGGCCGCCGCCCCGTCGCTCCCCCGCCGGCCCGGCCCCACCGCCTTCGTCAGCATCAGCCAGGGGTGCGATAACTTCTGCAGCTACTGCATCGTCCCCTACCGGCGCGGGCGGGAGCGCAGCCGCCCTATGGACGAAATCATCGCCGAGGCAAGCGAGCTGGTGAGCCGAGGGGCCAGGGAAATTACCCTGCTGGGTCAGAACGTCGACTCCTACGGCCACGACCTGCCCGGCCGGCCCGACCTGGCCGGACTGCTTGCCAGCCTCAACGACATAGCTGGCCTGGTGCGCCTGCGCTTCCTCACCAACCACCCCAAGGACATGAGCGACCGGCTGATTACGGCCATCGCCGGTCTGGATAAGGTCTGCGAGCAGGTCAACCTGCCGGTGCAGGCGGGCAGCGACGCGATACTGAGCGCCATGCGGCGCGGCTATACGGTGGCGCAGTACCGCGACCTCGTCGGGCGGATAAGGGAGAAAATACCCGGCGTCGCCCTGAGCACCGACGTCATCGTCGGCTTCCCCGGCGAGACCGAAGCGCAGTTCCGCGCCACTTTGAACTTGCTTAGCGAGCTAAAGTTTGCTACAGTTCATATAGCCGCCTATTCGACGCGGGAGGGGACAATCGCCGCCCGGGAGCTCGCCGACGACGTGCCACCGGAGGTCAAGAAGGCCCGACGGGAAGAGGCCGAGGGGCTCCAGGAGCGCATCCAGACGGAACTGAACGCCCGCCTGCTCGATAGCGTGGTGGAGATACTGGTGGAGGGGAGGCGGCGGGGCAGGTGGTACGGGCGGACCCGCAGCGACAAACTGGTGTTTTTCAGCGGCAGCACCGACTATCTGGGGCGGCTGGTGAGTGTGAGGATAGATAAGACCAGCCCCTGGGCGCTGCAGGGTAAAATAGAAACCGGCAGGACAAATCGGGAGGAAAAATGAACAAGGTATTGGGAATCGCTCTCATCGCCGGGCTGCTCATCGCGGTCCTGGTGTTTTTCGGCGGCTGCACATTTGGAGCCGAAGGGGAGGAGGCCGACCCCAACGCCACCTGGTACATGCTTGGCTTCCTGGTGGCCATCTTCGCGCTTTTCTACTTCGTCATGATAAGGCCGCAGCGTAAGCGTCAGAAGCAGCAGGAAGAGCTGATGCGCGACCTGAATAAGGGCGACCGCGTCATGACCGCCGGGGGCATCTACGGGACGATTGAGAGCCTCTCCGAGGACAGTATCGTCATCAAGGTGGAGTCCGGCGCCACCCTGCGCGTCGCCCGGGGCAGCGTCGTCATCCGCCAGGAGAAGTAGATAGTAGAGCCCCATCCCCCTTTATCCCCCTTCCCCTCAGGGGAAGGGGGAATATAGAAAAGAGGGGCTTCGCCCCTCTCAGACACCCGTAAGGTGGGGAATAGATATCATGGAAACTACCGCTCCGCAGGGTGACCGCATCGACCTCTCCGCTTATCTCTCCGCCGACCAGCTTCAGGGCATCATCGATATGGCCCTGGCCGAGGATACCTCCCACGGCGACGTCACCAGCCAGGCGCTGCTGCCCCCCTATCTCACTGGCAAGGCGGAGGTAACCGTCAAGGAGGCCGGGGTGCTGGCCGGTATCGATGTGGCCGGGCGCGTCTTCCACACCGTCGACCCGTCGCTGGCCATCGACATCCTCCTCCGGGACGGCACGCCTGTCGAGCCGGGTGCAATCGCCGCCAGCATCAGCGGGGCCCTCGGCGGCATCCTCAAGGCGGAGCGCACCGCCCTCAACTTCCTGCAGCGACTCAGCGGCATCGCCTCGCTGACGGCCCGCTA
>DAOUEH010000234.1:0-8443 GCA_034430635.1 Dehalococcoidales bacterium
GCCCCCAGCGCCCAGAGCAGGTCGAGGCGGTCTCCCTTGGCGCGGGAGACGGTGACCTCGTGGGGGCGGACTATCCCCTTATCCCATTCCTCCAGCCTCACCAGGCAGTTAAGGTTGCGGCGGCGGTACTGCCGGCCCCGGTAGGTAAAGCTGTGGTCTTCCACGTACAGGGCGGGCCTGGCATCGGTCTTGAGGACGCCTTCCGCCAGCCAGCCCGCCAGCTCGGCCGCCGCCCGGGTGTATTTGTTATCCGCCTCGCTGTCCTGGGGGAACTCGCGCCCGTGCTCAATGCGGACGAAGTTGTACTCGCTCGCCTCGTAGAGCTGCTGCTGCATCGCGGGAGTGATGATATCGTAAGGGGGGCAGATGGCTGCCGTCAGGTCGGCTACCTGCGCCGGATTGTAGTGCGTGCCGTGGAAAGGGCGAATATCCGCCAAAATGGGCTCCCTGACCGGATGATTATCGGGTGGAGTCTACTTATTAGTTTAGCTTATGGGGCGAAAAGCACGCAAGCCCGCGCATTTCCATGTTATCTATTCCCACCCGGCCGCCTTCGCGGCATCAGCTGCTCAGACCTTAGTTTTCCCAACCGCCCCGTTTCCGTTATAATATCCAAGTAGGACGCCAGCCAGGGAGGCCGTTTTGATTGTCCGCAAGCTCATCGTGGGGGCCTACGCCTCCAACTGCTATATCGTCGGCTCGGAAGAGACTAAGGAAGGCATGATTATCGACCCCGGCGCCGAGCCCAAGGAAATCATGCGGGCGGTGGCGAAGCTGGGGCTGACGATTAAGCTCATCGTGCTCACCCACCGTCATCCCGACCACGTGGGGGCCGCCGCTCAGGTGAAGGCGGCTACCGGGGCCCCCGTAGCCATGCACGCCGAGTGCGCCCGCTACCTGCCCCAGTCGCCGAGCTATATCTACGAGCCGCCTTTCGAGGCCGCCCCTTATCCCGACCGCATCGTCAAGGACGGCGACGAGATTAGTGTCGGCGGGCTGCACTTTACAGTGCTGCACACGCCGGGGCACACGCCCTGCGGCATCAGCCTGGCCGGGGAGGGGGTCGTCTTCACGGGGGATACGCTCTTTAACTACGGCATCGGCCGCTACGACCTGATAGACGGGGACTACGACCAGCTCATCGGGGGGATTAAAACCAAGCTCCTGACGCTGCCGCCGGAGACTATCGTTTACCCCGGGCACGGCCCGGACTCGACCATCAGCACCGAGAAGCGCGCCAATCCCTTCCTGCGCTGAGCAGCCTCACCCGTCTGTCATTCTGAGGAGCGAAGCGACGCGAGAATCCCGCCCGCCGCTATTCTTTCTCGGCCTGCCGCTGGGCGACGATTTTTTGAGTGATATTGGCGGGCACCTCTTCGTAGTGGTCGAACTCCATCGCGTAGATGGCCCGCCCCTGCGTCATCGATTTCAGGTCGATAGCGTAGCGCTGCACCTCGGCCAGGGGCACCTGCGCCTCGATGATGTTCTTATCATTCTCGGGGTTCATCCCCATGACGCGGGCGCGCTTGGTGTTGAGGTCGCCGATGATATCGCCGGTGAGGTCTGAGGGGACGGTCACCTTGAGGTTCATGATGGGCTCCAGCAGGATGGGGCTGCCGTCCATAACGCCCTTCTTGAAGGCCTGCGCCCCGGCAATCTTGAAGCAGATTTCCGAGGAGTCCACCGGGTGGAAGGAGCCGTCGTAGAGGGTCGTCTTGACGCCGACGACGGGGTAGCCCGCCAGCCCGCCTTCCTGGTAGGCCTCGTGGACGCCCTTCTCCACGGCCGGGATGTAGTTCTTGGGGACAGAGCCGCCGACGATTCTATCGGTAAATTCATTTTCGCCGCGCTCCGGCAGGGGCTCCATCTCCAGGAGGACGTGCCCGTACTGCCCGTGCCCGCCGGACTGTTTCCTGTGCTTGTATTCCGCTTTCGAAGGGGTGGTGATGGTCTCGCGGTAGGGGACTTTGGGGGTAGCCAGCTCCACGTTCACCCCGAACTTGCGCTGCATCTTCTCCGCCGCCACGGCCAGGTGGGTCTCCCCCATGCCGCTCATTATCATCTCGCCGGTGCCCAGCTCGCGGTGGACGGTGAGCGTGGGGTCTTCTTCGGCGAGGCGGGTGAGGGCCGTCCCCATCTTGTCCACGTCGGTCTTGGTCTTGGGATAGACGGCCTCGTTGAAAATCGGCTTGGGGAAGGTGATTCCGGCCAGCTTGACGGGCTTGTCCTGGGCGCAGAGCGTATCGCCGGTATCGGTGACATTGAGCTTGGCCACGGCGCCGATATCCCCGGCGCCGACTTCGACGACCGGCTCCTGGGTCTTGCCGCGCATCATGAAGAGCTGTCCGACGCGCTCGGCGGCGTCCCGGGTGGCGTTGAATACCTGCGAGTTGGAGCCTATCGAGCCGGTGTAGACGCGGAAATAGGTGAGTTTGCCCACGTAGGGGTCGGCGGTCGTCTTGAAGACCAGTGCCGCCAGTGGCCCGCTCTCGCTGGGCTCCGCCTCACCCTTCTCCAGGAGTACTTTCCCCTCCCTGGGGGTGGGCAGGTAATCGCCGATGGCGTCCAGCAGCCGGGCCGTGGCCACGTTCGCCAGCGCCGAGCCGGCCAGAACGGGGACGATTTTACCCTCGATTACCGCCCGGCGCAGCGTCGCGGTAAGCTCCTCCGGGGAGATTTCCTCGCCGCCCAGGTACTTCTCGATGAGGGCATCATCTACCTCGGCAATCGCCTCCACCAGCTTCTCGCGGTAGCTTTCGGCCTGGGACTTGAGTGCCTCTGGCACGTCGCCTTCCTTGGCCTGGGCCCCGGCGCCGGTATAGGCCTTCATCGCCAGCAGGTCGACGACGCCCTCGAAGCTGGAATGGGCGCCGATAGCCAGCTGCAGCGGCAGGCATTTCTTGCCCAGCTTGGCCTGGATTTCCCCGACGACCTTGACATAATCGGCGTTCTCGCGGTCCATCTTGTTGACGAAGACGAGCCGTGGCAGACCGGCCTCCTCGCAGTAGCCCCAGACCTGCTCCGTGCCGACCTCCACGCCGGAGGTGGCGCAGACGACGATGACGGCCCCTTCGCTGACGCGCAGGGCGGCCCTGGCCTCGCCGACGAAATCGGTATAGCCGGGGGCGTCGAGGATATTGAGCTTATGATTCCGCCACTCGCAGGGCAGCAGTGAAAGATTGATGCTTATTTTACGCTTTATCTCATCGGGGTCGTAGTCCGAGTTGGAAGTCCCGTCGTCGACCTTGCCCAGCCGGCTGATGGCCCCGGCCGTGAAGAGCATCGCCTCCGCCAGGGAGGTCTTGCCGGCGCCGCCGTGGGAGAGTAAGACCGTATTGTGGATGTTTTCCAGACCGTATTTCTGCATCTATTCACCTGCTGTTATTGCATTCCCGGATAACATTATACTCGGAGTATGCCGAACACGGCAAGCCGGGGAGGGCGCTTCAGCATGTGCCAGAAGTTGAATGGATTATACCTCACCCCCTTTGTCCCCCTCTCCTGACGAGGCGTGCCGCAGGAGAGGGGGAATTAGAATAGAAAGAGGGGCTTCGCCCCTCTTAGACACCCGTTAGGGCATTTCCAGCTTATCCTGAGGCTCTGCCCTCTCCTACCCCGGTAGGGTGGGGGGTAAAGCTGTGGGCTAAGCCGGGGATGCCGCGAGGGTGGCCTGGGTGGGAAAAGATATCTCAGCAGGGGAGGGGCGGGGCAATATATTTAACGATGATAAATTGACTTGACCCCCCGGCGGTGTTATCATTCCTAGTAATGATAGTAGCTCCGAAACGGGTTTTTCAGGTATAGCGAGATGACGCCGCTGAGTGAGCTTTACCAGCAGATTGAGCTCTGCCGGCAGTGTGAAATAGCCAAGTTTCGCAACAAAGTGGTGCCGGGAGAGGGAGCCGAGGACGCCGCTATCATGTTCATCGGGGAGGCCCCCGGCTGGCACGAGGACCAGCAGGGGCGCCCGTTCGTGGGGCCGGCCGGGCAGTTCCTGGACAGGCTGCTGGCCTCCATCAACCTGAGCCGCCAGCAGGTCTATATCGCCAACGTCATCAAGTGCCGCCCCTCCTCTAACCGCGACCCGCTGCCCACGGAGATACAGAACTGCCGGCCCTGGCTGGAAAAACAGATTGAGATAATTAAACCGAAGATGATTGTCACCCTGGGGCGCTACTCCATGGCCCGGTATTTCCCCGGCAAGACCATCAGCAAGATTCACGGCACCGCCGTCAAGCGCGACGACGTCATTTATTTCGCCATGTACCACCCGGCGGCCGCCCTGCACCAGCAGAGCCTGCGGGCGGCCATCGAGGCCGATATGCTCAAGATTCCGGCCCTCCTCGCCGAGGCCGACCGTGTTGCTGAAGAGAAGCACGAGCCTGAGCCCCAGCAGCTCAACTTATTCGAGGTATAGATAACATGCCAAAGTCAAAACTCAAGGTCATCCCCCTCGGCGGGCTGGGTGAAATCGGCAAGAACATGATGGTGCTGGAGTACGAGAACGACATCCTCATCATCGACGCCGGGCTGATGTTCCCCGAGGAGGAGATGCTGGGCATCGACCTGGTCATCCCCGACCTGAGCTACGTGGTGGAGCGCAAGGAAAAGGTGCGCGGTATCGTCATCACCCACGGCCACGAAGACCATGTCGGCGCCCTGCCTTACCTGCTCCCCCAGCTGGATAACGTGCCCGTCTACGCCACCAAGCTCACCAACGGTCTCATCAGCGTCAAGCTCAAGGAGCGCAAGACCCGCGAGGGGGTCAACCTCAAGGTGCTGGCCACCGGCAATGAGGTCACTCTGGGCAGGTTCAAAATAGAGCTGTTCCCCGTCTGCCACAGCATCCCCGACGCCGCCGGGGTCATCATCCGCACGCCGGAGGGCAACATCGTCCATAGCGGCGATTTTAAAATCGACCACACGCCGGTCAACGGCAAGGGGACGGACCTGTCGCGGCTGGCCCAGCTGGGCGCCCAGGGGGTGCTGCTGTTATTTTCCGATTCCACCTATGCCGAGCTGCCCGGTTATACGCCCTCGGAGCGCACCGTCGGCGAGTCGCTGGAGCAGGTTATCGCCAATGCCGCGGGGAGGGTCATCGTCACCACCTTCTCCTCGCTGGTATCCCGCGTGCAGCAGGTTATCGACGCCGCCGCCAAACACCGGCGGCGCGTCTTTATCGTCGGCCGCAGCATGATGGATACAACGAACATAGCCATGGAGCTGGGCTATCTCCATGCCCCGGAAGGCGTCCTGGGGCGGATTGATGAGATCAAGGGCCTGCCGCCGGATAAAATCGTCCTGGTTACCACCGGCAGCCAGGGCGAGCCGACCTCGGCGCTGGTACGCATCGCCAACCGCGACCACCGTCACGTGCACATCCAGCGCGGCGATACCATCGTCCTTTCGGCCACGCCCGTACCGGGCAACGAGTCGCTGGTCAACCGCACCGTGGACAGCCTTTTCAAGCAGGGTGCCAACGTCATCTACGATAAGCTGGGCAGGGTGCACGTCCACGGCCACGGCAGCCAGGAGGAGCTCAAGCTCATCCTCAGCCTGGTCAAGCCCCGCTATTTCGTCCCCGTTCACGGGGAATACCGGCACCTCAGCCTGCACGCCCGCCTGGCGGAATCGGTGGGGATGCCGGCAGAGAATATCTTCGTCATGGAGGACGGCGACGTCCTGGAGCTTACGGCGAACACGGCCAGAATCAACGGCAAGGTCGGCTCCGGCCACGTCTACGTCGACGGCCTCAGCGTCGGCGATATCGGCGGGGTCGTCCTGCGCACGCGGCGGATGCTCTCCCGCGACGGCATCGTCGTCGTCATCATCGCCGTCAACCGCCAGACCGGCAAGGTCGTCGGCAAGCCGGATATCGTCACCCGGGGTTTCGTAGATACCCGCGAGTTCAAGGAGATGATGGACGAGAGCCGCGATCTGCTGGCCAAGACCATTGACCACGGCGGCGGCCGAGCCCCGGAGTGGAATTTCATCAACACCAAGGTTAAGGACACCCTGGAGAAGTTCTACTACCAGCGTACCAAGCGCCGCCCTATGATTCTTCCCTTCATGGTGAGGGTATAATCGCTAATTTCACAGTTCGTCGGGAGTCTTCTCATGCCAGCTAAGCAAAAACCGGCACCCAAGTCCAGGCCCGCCTCGCGGAAAAGGGCCGGTAAGGCACCGCCTTCGGGCGGTTCCTCCCGGTTCTTCCTGTCCCGGCCATTTAGGCAGTTCGTCCTCTTCGTTATCGTGGTCGTCCTGCTGGCCGTCTTCTGGGACGAGCTGCAGGGGGCCTTTACCACCATCCGCTCGTTATTCGGCTGGGGATTCATCTTCATCGTCGCCGCCATTCTGACCGTCGTCGCCATACTCTGGAGGAACCAGGGCGGCTCGTTCGTCCGCCGCTGGAACCGCTGGCTGGGCGGCATCGCCTTCGTCCTGGCCCTCTGGGGGATTCTGGGCTTCTTCACCGGAGGCCAGAACCTGCCCGACAGCATCGGCGGCAAGGTGGGCCGGGCCATTATCAACTTCCCCAACGAAGTAATCGTCGGCCCGCTGCGCATCGTGGGACTCGTTATAGCGGGCGTATTATTGGCTGCGCCGCGCCCCGGCTTCCGGGCCGTCGGACGGTTCTTTAACTGGGTGGCGGATACCTTCCGCCGTCCCCCCGCCGGGCAGCGCCCCGTCAGACGCGAGCCCACCCCGTCGTCACCGCCGCGCCTCATCCGCCAGCGCCCCCCGTCCGGGGCCAAGCCGCCGCCGCCGGAGATCATGGACATCCCCATCATCGCCCCGGAGGTGAGCACCTCCCTGAAGAAGCTGGAAGACCTGGCGGAGAAGGCGGCCTCGCGGCGGGCCGATGCCGAGAAGCCCGCCGAGCCGGCGCCGCCCCGGCAGGAACCCCGCCAAGAGCTGCGCCAGGTGGCCGAGGATGTCTGGAGAAAATACGGCGAAGCGCCGAACCTGGTGGTTCAGGACGGCTGGCGCCTGCCGCCCCCGGATATCCTGGACATCTCGCCGGAGGTACAGTTCAGCCAGGCCGATAACGTGCAGCGGGCCAAGCTAATCGAGGAGACCCTGGGCAGCTACGGGGTCGATGCTAAAGTGGTGCAGATTAACGCCGGGCCCACCGTCACTCAGTTCGGCGTCGAGCCCGGCTGGGTGAGGAAATACAAGGAAATCAAGGAGCGCGACCGCGACGGCAACGTGCAGGTGAGGATGGAGGAGGTGGCCAAGACCCGCGTCAAGGTGGAGAGAATCTCCTCCCTGGCCAACGACCTGGCCCTGGCCCTGGCCGCGCCCACCATCCGCATCGAGGCCCCCGTGCCCGGCAAGAGCTTCGTCGGCATCGAGGTGCCCAACGTGACCTCGGACATGGTGAGCCTGCGCGGCGTGGTAGAGAGCCCCGCCTTCCAGAAGCTGACGGCCAAGACCAAGATGGCCCTGGCCCTGGGCAAGGGGGCCGGCGGGGAGGCCGTGGCCGCCGACCTTACCAAGATGCCCCACCTCTTAATTGCCGGGGCGACCGGCAGCGGCAAGACGGTCTGCCTCAACACGGTCATCTGCTGCCTGCTGATGAACAACACCCCCAACGATATACGCTTTATTCTGGTCGACCCCAAGCGCGTCGAGATGACGCAGTACAACAGCCTGCCCCACCTGGCGACGCCGGTAATCACCGACAGCCACAAGGCCATCACCGCCCTGCGCTGGCTCCTCCAGGAGATGGAGGAGCGCTACAAGAAGCTGGCCGCCGCCGGGGCGCGCCACATCGAGGGCTATAATAAAAACAAAGGAGGCACCGAGAGACTGCCTTATCTCGTCCTGATTATCGACGAGCTGGCCGACCTGATGATGGCCGGTTTCGACGAGGTCGAGAGCAGCCTCTGCCGCCTCGCCCAGCTGGCCCGCGCCACCGGCATCCACCTCGTCGTGGCCACGCAGCGCCCCTCGGTGGACGTGGTCACCGGGCTCATCAAGGCCAACTTCCCCACCCGCATCAGCTTCGCGGTGACCTCGCAGGTGGACTCGCGCACCATCCTGGACAGCGCCGGGGCCGAGAAGCTCCTGGGGCAGGGGGACATGCTCTACATGCCCACCGAGGCGGCCAAGCCCAAGCGCCTCCAGGGCTGCTTCCTCTCCGACCCGGAGATAGACCGGTTGGTCTATTTCTGGGGCAGCCAGCAGCCGGAGGCCCCGGACAAGCTCCGCATGGAGACCCTGGTGGCCACCGCGCCGGCGGGCACCATCGGCGGGCACCCCCGCGACCCGCTCCTGGAGCAGGCCAGGGAGCTGGCCCGGCAGTACGAGACCGTCTCCACCTCTTTCCTGCAGCGCAAGCTGCACATCGGCTACCCGCGCGCCGCCCGCCTCATGGAGCAGCTGGAGGCGGTCTTACAGAAGGAAAAGGAAGAAGAGGAAGACAGGGGAGGGGAGACCG
>DAOUEH010000235.1:0-2499 GCA_034430635.1 Dehalococcoidales bacterium
TACGGCGGACAGGCGGTCATCGAAGGCGTGATGATACGCGGGCGTACGGCCGTGGTCACCGCCGTGCGCCGGTCCGGCGGCGAAATTACCACCGATGTCCGCCCCCTGCACCCCATGACCACCGGCCGGCTGCGGCGCCTGCCCCTGATACGCGGTGTCATTGTCCTCGTCGAGGCAATGGTTATCGGCATCCAGAGCCTGATGTACTCGGCCAGCGCCGCCGTCGAGGAGGAGGGCGAGGAAATCCCCGCCAAGGCCCTCTGGCTCATGGTGGGCGTGGGGGCGGTGCTGGTGGTGCTCCTCTTCTTTCTCGCCCCGCTCTTTCTCACCAATCTCCTCAACCAGTATATGCCCAACTCGATAGTCTTTCACATCGTCGAAGGCGTTATAAGAATTATTATCTTCCTGGCCTATCTCAAGCTCATCGGGCTGATGCCGGATATCAAGCGGGTCTTTACCTACCACGGCGCCGAGCACAAGACGGTCAACGCCTACGAGGCGGGCATGCCGATGGAGGTGGCCGCCGTCCGCAAGTACGGCACCGCCCACGTGCGCTGCGGCACCAGCTTTCTCTTCCTGGTGCTCATCATCGCCATTATCGTCTTCGCGTTCATCGGTCGGGACATCTTCTGGCTAATGATTGTGGGCCGCATTCTGCTTCTCCCGGTGATTATGGCGCTGGGATACGAGGTCATCTACTTCGGGGCCAGGCACAGCCGCAACTGGCTGATGCGTGCCCTCCTCTGGCCGGGGCTTTTCCTGCAAGGGATGACCACCGGCGAGCCCGACGACAGCCAGATTGAGGTGGCCATCGCCGCCATGACTAAGGCGATTGAGATAGACCAGGCCGAGGAAGAAGCCACCGCACCGGCTTCGGCTTAATTTCTATAAATCCTCTTCCGTCAGCTCCTCAAAAAAACACGTCCGGCTGCCGGTATGGCAGACGGGCCCGGTGGGCTTGGCCTTGACCAGAATGGTATCGTTATCGCAGTCACGCCAGAGCTGGCGCACCAGTATCTTGTTGCCGGAGGTCTCCCCCTTGTGCCATAGCTCCTGCCGCGAGCGGCTGAAGAACCAGACTTCGCCGCTTTCCAGCGTGCGGCGGATGGACTCCTCGTTCATGTAGCCCAGCATGAGCACCTCGCCGGTGGTCTCGTCCTGGACTATGGCCGGAATAAGCCCCTTATCGTTGAATTTCAGATTGCTCACGGATTTATCCTTCCTGGAATCGTACGTCTATTTTACAGCCGGCTGGTCTCGTCCAGCGCCTGCTTGAGCTTGATATCTCCCGTATAGAGCGCCCGCCCGACGACGGCCCCCTCGGCGCCGAGCTTATCGAGCATCTTGAGGTGGTTGATGGAGGTAATGCCCCCGGCGGCGACGACCGGCACCCCCAGGGCCTCGATTATCTCGGCAATGGCCGCGAAGTTGGGCTCGGTCAGGGTGCCGTCGCGGCTGATATCGGTGTAGATGAAGCGCCGCACGCCGAGCTGCATCATCGCCTCGGCCAGCTCCACCGCCTTCTGGCCGGTGTCCTTGAGCCAGCCCCGGGTGGCCACGTAGCCCTCGCGGGCGTCGATGCCGACGATGAGCGATTCCCGGAAGCGCTGGCAGGCATCACTGACCAGGTCGTGGTCTTCGGCGGCGGCCGTCCCCAGGATGACACGATCGATACCCGCCTTGAGCAGCATCTCGATGGTATCAAGGTCGCGGATGCCGCCGCCCATCTGGACGGGTATCAGCATGGCGCTGGCGATGTTCCGGATAATGTCCAGGTTCTCCACCTTGCCGGAGGCGGCGCCGTCGAGGTCGACGACGTGCAGCCGGGGCGCCCCCATCGACTGCCAGCTGAGCGCCACCTCGAAGGGGTCGTCGGAAAAGACCGTCTCCCGGCGGTAGTCCCCCTGGTAGAGTCGCACGCAGCGCCCGCCGCGCAGGTCTATGGCCGGTATTATGTCTATTTCGGGCCTCCTCATCGGTAAATAAGATAGAAATTATGGTCTTTTTATTATATCATACCGCTTTGTGATATCAATGCTATTGACACGGGGGGTAAATCTATCTTAAAATTTAATATAAGCCACCGACCGTTACGGCGGTGAGCCAGGAGTATAAACCTTAACAAAATAAGTCGCTTGGATCGGCAACGACCGAGACGGCACCAATAAGGCCATGTATTTCTGCCCTCTCGGTTATATCTGAGGGGGTTTTTTATTTGAGAGGTGCAATGCTCAAAGTAGGATTCATCGGGGCCGGGACCGTGGGTACCGCCCTGGCGATGCTGCTAAGCCAGAAGGGCTACCAGTTCGTCGGGGCGTCACGGCGCGGGCGGGCTGCCGCCGGGGCGGTCAGCAACCTGCACCTGCTGGACGATAACCAGGCGGTGGCCGATGCCGCCGAACTGGTCTTCATCACCACCCCCGATGATGCCATCGCCGCGGTCGCCTCCGGGGTCAAATGGCGGCACGGGCAGAGCGTCGTCCACTGCTCCGGCGCCGA